>NZ_JBTIXF010000076.1:0-30708 GCF_055793945.1 Plantactinospora sp. A48
CGCTGGAAGGCACCCCTGAACGCCTTCCAGATCGCCTTCGAAGGCCGGCTCACCCCAGCCAACCACTGACCACCTCAACAACCATGATCAGCCGTTAACTTGACAGGCCCGTCAAAGTAACCGGTATTGGCGCTAGGTCATGTCTTCCTCTCGTTTGGGCTTTGGTTTACCGGGTAGCATTTCGGTCTTCCGTGGCCGGATGGCGTTCACCAGTCGTTGCCCTGCTGGGTGGTTGTCGACGACATTGACCATTGGTACTCAGCGGCAGCGTGCGACTGCTGTCGTGCGTCGGCGTTGCTGCGCTGAACCCGCGTCACCGGCTGGTTCAGCGACGCCTATGCGCTGCTGGAACCATCTCGAACATCCAGCCAGGTGGTGGAGGCGGTGCCGTCGGCGGTCGCGCTGTGGCCGGCCACCGCGAATCCGAGCCGCCGGACCTGCTCGGCCGCACCCGGCTTCGACCCACCGAGCGCCTGGTACACGCTGACCAGCAGCCGCCCGCCCGGCTCGACAAGCGTGTCCAGGGCGTGCCGGAGCAGGTCTGCGGTCCGGTTCGCCGGCACCAGATCCAGCAGCACGTGTACGAAGGTGAAGCGCCGCCCGTCCGACGGTCGCCAGTCGATGGCGTTGCCGACGTCAAACCGGTCGGCCCAGTGCGGCAGCCGGGTCCGAGCCAACTCCACCAGGCCGGGTGCGAGGTCCACGCCGTACGGCTCGATCCGCAGTCCTCGTTCGGCGGCCCAGTCGTGGACCGACTCGGCGAGCAGTCCGTTGGCGCAGCCGACGTCGAGGAACGTGCCGTCCCGGTCGATGCCGTCGACGACGATGCTGCGCCGCTCCCGCCACTGCGCCGCGTCGCCGCCGAATCCCGAACCCGCCTGCGGGGTGCCGCCGCGCAGGTACGCCGGTTCCAGCAGCCGCATGTTGTCCGCGTAGTAGCTCGCCTCGTCCTGTTCGACGAACGAGCGGTGGCCGTCGCGTACCGCCATCGCCTCGTCCGGTCGACCGGCGGCGTCAAGCCGGTCGGCGATCTCGGCGGCATCGGCGGTGACCAGCGGGACCCGCGCGTGCGGACGTCGGCCGGTGTACCGGTCGCCGTCCAGCCAGGCATAAACCGTCTCCCCGTCGACCGCGAACGGGTGGATCCGCTGCGGCCGGAATCCGGCGGTGAGCAGCGGGATCCGCAGGCTGGCGTCGAGCAGCCAATGCTCGCCGGGCAGGATGTCCCCGGCCGGCAGGCACACCCCGCCACCGTCGCGCCGGACGCCGGAAACCCCGACGGAGCCGTCGCGAAACCCAGAGGGGACGCCGGAAGCACCAGCGGGGACGTCACGATCCCTGGTTGAGATGTCGGTAGCGCCGGCGGGGACGCCGTCCGGGATGGCGACGCAGGCACCGCCCGGCAGGAAGGGTACGAACACCAGCCGGCGGACGGCGGTCGGGTCCGGATCAGCGTCAATGCGGCGGTAGGCCATCCGGCCAGGATCGCCGACCGGCCACCACCGTCGCCAGGTATTAATCAACGGGTACGCGAGCGCCGCCCGAGGCAGCGGATGATGGCAGCCGGTCGAGGCTCCGCGGTGGGATGTACACCAGCCACCTCATCGGGGTGCTGTGAGGTGGCTGCTGTACATCCCACCGAAGGCATGACCGGGCACGGCCCGACCACCCAGCCCGCCGGACCGGCCGCCCGACCGGTCGACGGACCGTCCGTCCGCCGGACCGGCTGACCGCCCGGCCCGCCTGACCGGCCTGGCCGCCCGGCTGACCGGTCGACGGACCGGTTGCCAGCGCCGAGCAGGCAAACCGGGCTTTCTAGACTGGTTGGATGCCGCCCGAGCGTCGTCCGTTGGCCGACCGGCCGCTGACGGAGCCGCACCCGTCGCGGCTGGTGCCCGACCACCCGGACCGGGAACGGATCCTGGCGGCGCACGCCGCCGCGCTGGCGGCGGGGGAGGCGGGCTACCTCGACCCGGCCAGCGGGCTGTTCGTGCTGACCGCCGGCTTCCTCGCCGATCGCGGCACCTGCTGTGGGCGTGGTTGCCGGCACTGCCCATACGTCACCTGACGGTCCGGTCCGGGCAGCACGCCGATCGAACAGCGCACGACCGGGGCGCCGGCCAGGCCCGAACCGGTGTGACCGAGCCAGTGCCCCTGCATCGAGGTCGGCTCGCAGCGGCCGTCGGTCGTGCGGGCCCACCGATGGGCTTCGGCGGCCCGCACGCGGCGCCCACAAGTTTCGACTGGGTCACCGAACCATCATCCGGGAATGCCCGATTACTGGAAGTGAGTATCAGTCACCCCGCCCATGGCGCCTTCACCGCGCTTTGCAATGCTTCCCTCCAGGCGACAGATACACCACGTAATCAGCGGTCCGGCCCGGAGGATCTGCGCCAAGCATCCCATCGCAGCTCAGCCTCGGTGTCGCCTGGAGGGAAGCATTGCAAAGCGCCGAAGAGGGCAGCAGACGAACCCTTGGAAACGTTACCGAATGTGAGCGGCGTGATGTCTGCCAGCATTGTCACCCACAGTGTCGAGAATTAGCGCCGACGTCGGCTCATCGACCCGGCAAACCATCCCGGACGCCCACGCTGGGACAGCGGCGGCAGCGGTAAGCGGGTGATGATATCGGCGTGCTGCGGAGTTTTCCGACGGGTGGGACGCGCCGGGTGACCGCAATGGTCCTCGTACTGTGTGCCATCGCCACATCGTTGCTGTTTGGTCCTGTCGCGACGCCGGCATGGGCGGGTGTGGAGATCATCCAGACCTATCCAGCGGCCGGCTCGACCATCGCCGAACGGGTCGAGGAGGTCGGGATCAGCTTCGCCAATCCGGTGGCCGCCGAGCTGTCCGACCTGGTGGTCGAGGGCTCCGACGGCCAAAGGTACGACGACGAACCGCTCAGCGTGGTGGCGGGCAGGAACGCCATCCAGCCGGTTCCTCCGCTGCCCGCCGGCTCGTACCTGGTGCGATGGGCCGCCGGGAGAATTCCGGATGACGTGGGCCGGGGCGAGTTCCGGTTCACCGTGGCGGACTGGACAGAGAAGCCGACGCCAACTCACAAGACGCCGGGCCCTTGGGACGGGAGCCCGTCCGCGGCGGTTCCCCGGCAGTCCGGTCACGTCGGCACGATGGTCTGCCTTGGAGCGGCCCTCCTCGGAATAATCCTCTTCGTACTGCTCATCCGCAGCCGCTACAAGCGGGAGATGGATCGTCCATGGCTCCCGCCAGGCCCCGGGTTGGACCGGTAGACGGCTCCGCGACGCGGACCGGACCCGGACGGCCCGTGAGCAGGAACCGGGCGGACCGATGATTTCTGGCCCCCCGAAAGGTCGGCATCACCGGGGCGACCACGGGAAGAGGAAGACGACATGACGGACCTGCACGGCCTGCTGGCCGGATACGTAGCCGACGGCTCGCTCCCGGGCGCGGTGGCGCTGCTGGCCAGCGGTGACCGGGTCGAGGTGACCGCCGTGGGCTCGGTCGATGTCGAGGGCACCGCGCCGATGGCCCGGGACAGCATCTTCCGGATCGCCTCGCTCACCAAGCCGATCACCGCGGCCGCACTGCTGATGCTGGTCGAGGACGGCGTGCTGGGGTTGGATGATCCGATCGGGCGCTGGCTGCCGGAGCTGGCCGAGCCGGTGGTGGTGCGTACCCCGAGCAGCCCGGTCGACGACGTGGTGCCGGCGAACCGGCCGATCACCGTCCACGACCTGCTCACCTCGACCGCCGGCTGGGGATTCGCCTCCGACTTCACGCTGCCGGCGGTGCAGCGGCTGTTTCCGGTGCAGCGGGACGGTCGTGAGGTGCAGACCTTTCCGGACCTGGACACCTGGCTGGCCGAGTT
Source organism: Plantactinospora sp. A48 (assembly GCF_055793945.1). Taxonomy (NCBI): domain Bacteria; kingdom Bacillati; phylum Actinomycetota; class Actinomycetes; order Micromonosporales; family Micromonosporaceae; genus Plantactinospora; species Plantactinospora sp. A48. The sequence goes on from NZ_JBTIXF010000076.1 coordinate 3,851, forward strand.
GGCCGAGGTGCCGCTGGTCCACCAGCCGGGCGAGGGCTGGTTGTACGACACCTGCTCGGCGTTGCAGGGTGCGTTGATCGCCCGGACCGCCGGCCGGTCGCTGCCGGACTTCCTGGCCGACCGGGTGTGCGGCCCGTTGGGCATGACCGACACGGCGTTCGAGGTGCCGGCCGAGCGGCGGGGCCGGTTCACCAGCTTCTACAAGGTCGACCCGGACGGTGAGCTGAGGTTGGCCGACCCGCCGGAGGGGCAGTGGAGCACCCGGCCGGCGTTCCCGCTGGGCTCCGGCGGCCTGGTCGGCACCGTCGACGACTGGCTCGCATTCGCCCGGATGCTGCTGGCCGGCGGAACGGCCGCGGACGGGCGCCGGGTGCTGTCGACGGAGTCGGTGCGGCTGATGACCACCGATCACACCACCCCCGCACAGCGGGAGCTGGGCAAGCTGTTCCTGCGGGGCCAGGGCTGGGGGATGGGTGGCTCGGTCGACATCGCCTCGATCGACGAGTGGAACGTGCCCGGCCGGTACGGCTGGGTGGGCGGCACCGGCACGTCGGCCTACCTGGTGCCGGCCACCGGCGCGGTGGCCATCCTGTTCACCCAGGTCGGCGTGGACAGCCCGAAGCCCCTGGACTGGCTGTACGACTTCTGGCGCTACGCGGCCCGCGCCTGACCGCGGGGTGGCGGGCTCACCGGTGGCCCGCGCCTGACCGCCGGGCGGCCGGCTCACCGGTGGCCCGCGCCTGACCGCCGGACGGTCGGCCCGCCGGTAGTGTCGACCGATGACCAGGTACGTGGTGGTCGGCGGCGGGATCGTGGGGCTCGCGACCGCGTACCGCATCGTGACCGACCGGCCCGGCGCCGAGGTGACCGTGCTGGAGAAGGAGCCCACCCTCGGCGCGCACCAGACCGGGCACAACTCCGGGGTGATCCACGCCGGTGTCTACTACCGGCCGGGCAGCCTGAAGGCCCGGCTGTGCCACGCCGGACGCCGGTCCATGCTGGACTTCTGCGCCGAGCACGGCATCCCGACCCGGGTGTGCGGCAAGCTCATCGTCGCGGTCGAGCCGGCCGAACTGCCGGGGCTGCGCGCGTTGCACGAGCGGGCTGGCGCGAACGGCCTGCCGGTCCGGCTCGTCGGCCCGGCCGAGGCCCGGGAGCACGAGCCGCAGGTCCGGTGCGCGGGCGCGCTGTGGGTGCCGCCGACGGCCATCGTCGACTTCCGGTCCGTCTGTGCCACCCTGGGCCGGTTGCTGGCGGCGGCCGGCGCGCGGGTCGGCACCGGCCTCCGGGTCACCGGCGTCCACCCCGAACCCCGGATGATCACGGTACGGACCACCGCCGGCGACGTGCCGGCGGACGTCCTGGTCAACTGCGCGGGACTGCACGCCGACCGGATCGCCGAGCTGGCCGGGATCGTGCCGCCGGCCCGGATCGTGCCGTTCCGGGGCGAGTACCACGAGCTGCGACCGGAGCGACGGGAGCTGGTACGTGGGCTGATCTACCCGGTGCCCGATCCGCGTTTCCCGTTCCTCGGGGTGCACCTGACCCGCATGATCGACGGCAGCGTCCACGCCGGCCCGAACGCGGTGCTGGCACTGGCCCGGGAGGGCTACTCGTGGCGTCGGGTGGTGCCCCGGGACGTGCTGGACCTCGGGACGTACCCGGGATTGTGGCGGTTGGCCCGCCGGCACCTGCGGTACGGCCTGGCCGAGGCGGCCCGCTCGGTGTCCCGGCGGCGGTTCGCGGCCAGCCTGGCCCGGCTGGTTCCGGCGATCACCCTCGACGACCTGCGGCCGGCCGGCGCCGGCGTCCGGGCTCAGGCCGTCGGCCGGGACGGCAGGCTGATCGACGACTTTCTGATCGTGCGCGCGGACCGCCAGGTACACGTGCTCAACGCGCCGTCCCCGGCCGCCACCAGCTCACTGGAGATCGCGAAGCACATCGTGGCGGACCTTCCCGGCTGAACCCGGTCAGACCGAGCGGAATCCGCCCGGCCCGCGCGTGGCGGAACAGCCCGCGCCGTACCAGGATGGGCCGGTCGGACCCGGGGCGGCCCGGCCATGGTGCCATTCTCGCGGTGCGGCCCGTTCTCGACCGGGTTGACCGCTTCCGTGCGGCCGGTCGGTGCCAGTACGGTGTGCGACGGACCGACGCGGGAAGGGGAGATGGCCGTGCGCGCGCGAGCGAGCCTGATCGGTGCCGGGTTGCTGGCGCTGGCCGGCTGCGGATCGGACGCGGCGGTTGACGAGCCGCCCCCACCGCCGCCGCCGACCGTGGTCGGCCTGCCGGCGGGGAGCGCCGGCGGTGCCTGCACGCTGCTGGACTTCGGCGTGGTGACCCAGGTGCTCGGCGTGTCGTTCGACGTGGCCGGGGCGAACGAGGCGAAGGGTGCCCAGGGGTGCGTGCTGCGTTCGGCCGACGAACCGCTGCCGAACCTGGCGCTGACGGTCGCCCGGACCAGCGCGGACACCACGATCTTCAAGAGTTCGGCGGTGCCGCGCGGTGGCCGTACCGTCCCGGGTCTGGGTCGGGCGGCCTACCGGTTCGGCTCGGCGCCGGCGAAGGACCGACCGGCCACCATGGAGATCGGCTGGCTGAGCCGGGACGGCCGGATCGTCACGGTCCGCTACTCGGGCGCCCCGGAGGACGACCAGGCCACGGTCGAGGACCAGGCATCCAACCTGGTGGAGCTGGCCAAGCAGGTCGAGAAGCGCCGCTGAGGCCCACCGCCGCGGCCTCCCGGCGGGTCAGTGGGCGGCGACGAAGACCCGCGAGGCGACCTCGCGGGGCAACCGGATCTTGTCGCCGGACCGGTCGATGGTCACCCCGTCCCGCTCCTGTTCGACGGTGACGGTGGCGCCCGGGTCGACCCCGGCGGCGTGCAGCTGGCGCAGCACGTCGACGTTGGTCTGCACGCTCTCGCAGATCCGCCGGACGGTCACCGTGCCGCTGAGACCGGGAAAGACCAGGTTGCGCTCGACCTCGGCGACCGGCTGCGCGGCGCCGACCGGCCGCGAGTCGTCCAGCGCGTCCAACCCGGGGATGGGATTGCCGTACGGCGACCGGGTGGGCCGGTTGAGCAGCTCGTAGACCTTCCGCTCCACGGAGTCGCTCATCACGTGCTCCCAGCGGCAGGCCTCGTCGTGGGCGTCCTCGTACGGCAGACCGATGACGTTGACCAGCAGCAGCTCGGCGAGCCGGTGCTTGCGCATCACCGAGACGGCGCTCGCCCGACCGGCCGCGGTGAGCTGCAGGTGCCGGTCGTCCTCCAGGGTGAGCAACCCGTCGCGCTCCATCCGGGCGACCGTCTGGCTCACCGTCGGACCGCTCTGCCGCAGCCGCTCGGCGATCCGGGCGCGCAGCGCCGGCACACCCTCCTCCTCCAGCTCGAGGATGGTGCGCAGGTACATCTCGGTGGTGTCAACCAGATCATGTTTCATCGGTGCCTCCACTTCCCGGAGGCGTATCCACACTCAGCCGTGTCGACCCGTTCACGTCAGGTGTCCTCCCGACTGTCGATGTTACCTCGCGGCGGAACCGGCAGACGCGCCGCGACGGCCGCCGACCGGTACCGCATGGTGTTGACTGGACGCCATGTCCGGAACGGATGATCTCCTGGTTGCCCCATCCGACCTCGCCACGGAACTCGCGGGCGGCGACCCGCCGACCCTGCTGGACGTGCGCTGGCGGCTGGTCGGGCCGCCCGGCCGGGACGACTACCTCGCCGGTCACCTGCCGGGTGCCGTCTTCGTGGACCTGGACTCCGCGCTGTGCGGTCCGCCGGGCGTCGGCGGACGGCATCCGCTGCCCGACCCGGCGACCCTCCAGGTCGCCCTGCGGGCCGCCGGGGTACGCGAGGGCCACCCGGTGGTGGTCTACGACGGTGGGGACGGCCTGGCCGCGGCCCGCGCCTGGTGGACGCTTCGCTGGGCCGGCCACCGGCCGGTACGCGTCCTCGCCGGCGGCTACCCGGCCTGGGTCGGTGCGGGGCGACCCATTGGTACCGAGGTCCCGGAGCCGGAGCCGGGGGACCTGACCGTGCGGCCCGGCGGGCTGCCGGTGCTCGACGCCGGGGCCGCCGCCCGACTCGCCGGGGGCGACGGGGTTCTGGTCGACGTGCGGACGCCGGAACGCTACCGGGGCGAGACCGAGCCGATCGACCCGATCGCCGGGCACGTGCCGGGTGCGGTGAACCTGCCGGTCGGTGACCTGCTGGCCGGGCCGGGCCAACCCCGGCCGGCCGACGAACTGCGGTCCCGGTTCGCGGCGGCCGGCGTCGACCCCGGGGTACCCGTCGGCGCGTACTGCGGGTCGGGGGTGACGGCCGCGCAGGCGGTGCTGGCGTTGCACGTGGCGGGCCGGACCGACGCGGCGCTGTACGTGGGGTCGTGGAGTGACTGGATCGGCGACCCGGCCCGGACCGTGGCGACCGGTCCGGGCGAGGCGTCCGGTTCGTGAACCCGAGACCCGCCCGCGGATCCACCGACCGCCGACCGGGTCCCGGACCGGTCAACGTGCGAAAATGGTGCCATGTCGGACGGCACGGTGGTGGTGTGGGACGAGCGCCTGCTGACGTACGACCTGGGTGAACACCCACTCGACCCGGTGCGGGTCGAACTGACCATGGCGCTGGCCCGCGAACTCGGCATCCTGGATCGGCCGGGCGTCCGGATGGTCACCCCGGAGCCGGCCGACGACGCCCTGCTGACCCGGGTTCACCGGCCGGACTACCTGGACGCGGTCCGGGCCGCGTCGCGGGACCCGTTCTTCACCGGGTTCGGAATGGGCACCGCCGACAACCCGGTCTTCGCCGGCATGCACGATTCGAGCGCCCTGATCGCCGGGGCCAGTGTCGCGGCGGCCGAGGCGGTGTGGCGCGGCGAGGCCCGGCGGGCGGTGAACGTCGCCGGTGGCCTGCACCACGCCATGCCCGACCGCGCCTCGGGGTTCTGTGTCTACAACGACCCGGCCGTGGCCATCGCCCGGCTGCTCGACTCCGGCGCCGAACGGATCGCGTACGTCGACATCGACGTACATCATGGCGACGGGGTGCAGCACATCTTCTACGACGATCCACGGGTGCTCACGGTCAGCCTGCACGAGACGCCGTTGGCGCTGTTCCCCGGCACCGGTTTCCCGGACGAGACCGGCGGTCCGGGGGCCGAGGGCGGCGCCGTCAACCTGCCACTGCCGCCGGGCACCGGCGACGCCGGTTGGCACCGCGGGTTCGCCGCGGTCGTCCCGTCGGTGCTGCGGGCGTTCCGGCCGCAGGTGCTGGTCACCCAGTGCGGCGCCGACGGCCACCGGCTGGACCCGCTGGCCGACCTGCGGCTGTCCGTGGACGGCCAGCGGGCCGCTTACCTGGCCCTGCGGGACCTGGCCGAGGAACTGTGCGACGGGCGCTGGGTGGCGTTCGGCGGCGGCGGGTACGCGCTGGTCGAGGTGGTGCCGCGGGCCTGGACGCACCTGCTCGCCGTGCTCACCGGTGAGCCCGTCGAACCGGCCCGGCTCACCCCGCCGGGCTGGCGGGACCTGGCCCGGGAGCGCCGGCCGGACCGCGAGGTGCCGTTGCGGATGACCGACGACGCGGATCCGGCGTACGAGCCGTGGCAGCCGGGTGGCGAACCCGACGCGGTGGACCGGGCCATCATGGCCACCCGCAGGGCGGTGTTCCCGCTGCACGGTCTCGATCCGCACGACCCCCGGGACTGAGTCGGATGACCGTGCCGGACCGGTCGGCGGATGTACTGCTCACCGACGGTTCCACCGTCCACCTGCGGCAGATCGAGCCGGCCGACGCGCCCGCGATCGTCGCCATGCACTCGCGGTTCTCGGAACGCACCCGCTACCTGCGGTACTTCTCGCCGTACCCGCGCATCCCCGATCGGGACCTGGCCCGGTTCGTGACCGTCGACCACCACGACCGGGAGGCGTTCGTGGTCGCCGCCGGAAACCGCATCCTGGCGGTCGGCCGGTACGAGCGGCTGGGGCCGGACGCGCCCGACGCCGAGGTGGCATTCGTGGTGGAGGACGCGCACCAGGGCCGGGGCATCGGCTCGGTGCTGCTGGAACACCTGGCCGAGGCGGCCCGCCAGGAGGGGATCGCCAGTTTCGTGGCCGAGGTGCTGCCGACCAACGGCGCGATGCTGCGGGTCTTCGCCGACTTCGGGTACCAGGTCCAGCGGCAGTACGCGGACGGCGTGGTGCACCTGACGTTCCCGATCGCCCCGACCGAGCGGTCCCTGGCGGTGCAGCGGCGCCGGGAGCACCGTACCGAGGCCCGTTCGATCGCCCGGTTGCTCGCACCCCGGGCCGTGGCCGTCTACGGCGCCAGCACCACGGGCCAGGGTGTCGGGGCGGCCCTGCTCGGTCACCTGCGCGACGGCGGGTACCCCGGGACGGTCGTACCGGTGCATCCGAGCGCGACGACGGTGGCCGGGCTGCCGGCGTACCGGCGGGCGGTGGACGCCGGGACCGCGATGGACCTGGCGGTGGTCGCGGTGGCCGCCGAGGCGGTGCCGGAGGTCCTGCGGGACGCGGTGGCCGCCGGTACGCACGGCCTGGTGGTGGTCTCGGGTGGCTTCGCCGAGACCGGCCCGGCGGGCGAGCTGGCCCAGCGGGACCTGGTCCGGGCCGCGCACGACGCCGGCATGCGGGTGGTCGGCCCGAACTGCCTGGGCATCGCCAACACCGACGGCACGGTACGGCTGAACGCCACCCTCGCGCCCCGGCTGCCGTCACCCGGTCGGGTCGGGCTGTTCAGCCAGTCCGGGGTGTTCGGGGTGGCGCTGCTGGCCGAGGCCGACCGGCGGGGTCTGGGCCTGTCGAGCTTCGTCTCCGCCGGCAACCGGGCCGACGTGTCCGGCAACGACCTGTTGCAGTACTGGCGGGACGACCCGGGTACCGATGTCATCCTGCTCTACCTGGAGACCTTCGGTAATCCGCACAAGTTCGCCCGGCTCACCCGGGAGATCGCCCGGACCAAGCCCATCGTCGCCCTCGCCGCCCCACCGGCCGACCCCGGACCGGCCGACCCCGGACCGGCCGACCCCGGATCGGTCGGCTCCGGATCGGTCGGCTCCGGATCGGTCGGCTCCGGATCGGTCGGCTCCGGGCCGGTTGGTTCCGGGCCGGTTGGTTCCGGGCCGGTTGGCGGCGTCCGCCGGGAGGTGGCCGGGCCGGACGCCGCCGCCGTCACGGCGCTGTTCGCACGTTCCGGGGTGGTCCGGGTGGAAACCGTGGCCGAGTTGCTGGACGCGGGAGTGCTGCTGGCCAACCAGCCGCTGCCGGCGGGCCGCCGGATCGGGGTGGTCGGCAACTCCGCCGCGCTGACCCGGCTGGCCGCCACCGCCTGCCGGGCCCGCGGGCTGGCGCTGGCCGACGGCTACCCGGTGGACGTGGGCCCGCTGGCCACCGCGCACGAGTTCGGCGACGCGGTGGCCGACGCCGCCGTACACCCGGGGGTGGACGCGCTGGTGGTGGTGTTCGCGCCGCCGCTACCCGGCCAGCTCCCGGACCAGGACGCGGACTTCGTCTCCGCGCTGACCAGCGTGGCGCTGGCGGGCGACCGCCCGACCGTGGCCACCTACCTGGCCGGTCGGGTGCCGTCCGGTGTGCCGTCGTACCCGTCGGTCGAGGAGGCGGTGCGGGCGCTCGCCCGGATCGTCGAGTACGCCGACTGGCGGCGCCAGCCTCCCGGCGAACTGCCCGAACTGCCCGATGTGGCGGAGGGGATCGCGCGGGCGGCGATCGAGGCGGGCGGGCCGACGATGACCGCGCGACTGCTCGGGGCGTACGGCATCCCGGTCACCCCGTCCGTGCCGGCCGGCACGGCCGACGCGGCGGTGGTGGCGGCCGGCCAGCTCGGCTATCCGGTGGCGGTCAAGTCGGCGCGGCCGGGGCTGCGGCACCGGCTGGACCTCGGCGCCGTCCGGCTGGGGCTGGCCGACGAGGCCGCGTTGCGGGCCGCGTACGCGGAGGTGACCGCCGGCTTCGGGGCGGAGGTCCTGGTCCAGCCGATGGTGCCGGCCGGGGTGGCCTGCGTGGTGGAGACGGTGGTGGACCCGGCGTTCGGCTCGGTCGTCGGCTTCGGACTGGGCGGGCCGGCCACCGAACTGCTCGGTGACCGGGCCTGGCGGGCCGCGCCGCTCACCGACCGGGACGCCGAGGCATTGATCGGGGAGCCCCGGCTGGCGCCGCTGCTGCACGGTTACCGGGGAGCGGCGCCGGTGGACCGGTTCGCGCTGGTCGACCTGCTGCTACGGGTCGGCCGGCTGGTCGACGACCATCCGGCGGTGCGGACGCTGAGTCTCAATCCGGTGCTGGCCCGGCCCGACGGCCTCACCGTGCTGCACGCCGAGGCCACCCTGGACCGCTCGGTGATCCGTCCGGACACCGGCCCCCGCCGCCTGTGACGGGTGAAAGGAAGGGCACCTTGTTATCGCTTTTTGTATAGCAGGGGCCCCTTGTCAACGCCGCCGGGCGTCAGCGGGGGGTCGCCGTGCCATCCGTACCGGTGCCCAGGTGCCAGAGCGCGACCCGGTTGGCGGCGGCCAGCACCGCGAACCCGACGGCGAGGACCGGGTGCCCGGTGAGCAGCAGCGCCAGCGTGGCGCCGCCGAAGACGAGCCACTCGGGCGCCAGCCGGATCGGGTCCCGCAGCGGGTACGTGGCTCGCGGCGCCACGAACAGCCCCCACAGCACCGCCGCGGCGGTGGGCAGCAGGACCACGAGTAGCAGGCGGCTCCAGCCGGACCAGCCGGCGTGCCAGCCGCCGTAGCCGAGTGCGGTCAGCGCGGCCAGCTCCAGCAGGAACCGCAGCGTCAGGTTGACTCCTCGCATGCGGACATCCTGGCCCCCTGACCAGGGGCGTTAAGAAGGGCCCCCTGCTATACGAAAAGCGATAACAAGGGGCCCTTCCTTACTCCTTGCCCGGCGGGCCGTTCAGCCCGCGTACGACTCCAGCCGCTGGGCCCGGGCGGGCTGCCGCAGCTTGGTCAGGGTGACCTTCTCGATCTGCCGGATCCGCTCGCGGGACAGCCCGAACTCGCGTCCCACCTCGTCCAGCGTCCGCTGCCGGCCGTCGTCCAGGCCGAACCGCAACCGGATGACCGCCTGCTCGCGCTGGGAGAGGGTGGCCAGCACGATCTCCACCTCGTCCCGGAGCTGGCCGTTCGCGGCGGTCTCCGGCTGTTCCCCGGGGCCGGTGGCGGCGACGAAGTCACCCAGGGCGCTCTCGCCGTCCTCACCGACCGTCTGGTCCAGGCTCACCGGTTCCCGGTCGAACGAGATCAGCTCGATGATCTGGAACTCCGGCACCCCGAGCGCCACCGCGACCTCCGCCACCGTGGGTTCGCGGCCCAGCGCGACCGACAGGTCCCGGCGGGCCCGGACCATCCGGTTCACCTGCTCGACCATGTGTACGGGGATGCGGATGGTGCGGGCCTGGTCGGCCATGGCCCGGGTGATGGCCTGGCGGATCCACCAGGTGGCGTAGGTGGAGAACTTGTAGCCCTTGGTGTAGTCGAACTTCTCGACCGCGCGGATCAGGCCGAGGTTGCCCTCCTGGATCAGGTCGAGGAAGGCCATCCCGCGGCCCGTGTACCGCTTGGCGATGCTGACCACCAGCCGCAGGTTCGCCTCCAGCAGGTGGTTCTTGGCGGCCCGACCCTCGGCGACGACGATGCCGAGTTCGCGCCGGTCCGCCGCGCCGGCCGGATCCATGGCCAGCTTCTCGGCGGCGTACAGGCCGGCCTCGATCCGCTTGGCGAGCTCGACCTCCTGCGCGGCGGTGAGCAGCTTGGTCCGGCCGATGCCGTTGAGGTACGCCCGGACCAGGTCGGCGGACACCCCCCGGTCATCGGCGGCGTCCAGGTCCGGCAGCGCCGGCTGGTCATCCAGGTCCGTGGCGGCCGGCTGCTGCTCTGCTGCGATCAGGTGCGGAACCACCGAAGTCGCCTCCCCGCGTCGACGTGTGGCGTTGCTGTCGGCGACGCGATCGCGCCGCACAAGAACAGCTTGCCGATCGGGGCGTTAAGCGGTGGTGAGGTCCGGTCCGAGTCCGATCCGCGCGGCAACCGTCGGCAACCGTCGGGGACCGTCGGGTCACAACTCCAGCAGGACGGTCCGGGGGCCAACGTTGACGCTCTCGACGAGCATGTGTGCACGGAACCGGCCGGTTTCGACGGTGGCGCCGCGAGCCCGTAGCGCCGTGGCGAACTCCGCCACCAGCGGCTCGGCCACCTCGGCGGGGGCGGCAGCCGTCCAACTCGGCCGGCGACCCTTGCGAGCGTCGCCGTAGAGGGTGAACTGGCTGACCACCAGGAGCGGGGCACCGACATCGGCCGCCGATCGTTCCTCGTCGAGGATGCGCAGCTCGTACACCTTCCGGGCCATCGTCGCGGCGGTGGCCGCGGTGTCGGTGTGGGTGACGCCGAGCAGCACCAGCAGGCCGTCGCCGATCGCGCCGACCCGCTCGCCGGCCACCGTCACGCTGGCCCGGCTGACCGTCTGGACGACCGCCCGCACCGGCTCAGCCCACCGGGAGGATCAGGCCGCGCTCCACCAGGTGCGCGACGATGGGCCCGGCCGCGTCCGCAAGATCACTTTCCGGTACGTCGTGCGCCGCGGCCAGCAGCGCGAGCTGCTCGCTCAGCGCCACCCGGCCGTCACAGCCGCCCACGAGCGCCAGCACCAGCGGATCGACCTCCTCGGACCAGCGCAGCCCACGGGACATGGTGAGGACCTGCCGGTCCACCGCCCAGCCCTCGTCGCCCATGGTGGCCTCCTGATCCAGCCGCACGCCCTCGGCGAGCCGGTAGCGGGCGGCCAGCAGTTCGGCGGTGGAGTGCGTGGCCAGCCAGTCCTGCCGGTCGAACCAGGCCGCGATCTGGTCGCCCATCGGTGGTTCGACGGACTGCCGCAGGTCCTCGATCCGGACCACGGGATCGGCCCGCCCGGCGCGGCGCAGGGTGATGAGCCCGAAGCCGATCGCCGTCACCTTGTGCGCGTCGAACCAGTCCAACCAGGAATCCGCCCGGTCCGGGTCAGCCGCCTCGCTGGCGTCGGACAGCCACAGGTTGACGTACGCCATGGGGTCGGCCACCTCCCGCTGGATCACCCAGGCGTCCAGCCCGGTGCCGGCGACCCAGCCGGCGACCCGGTCGGCCCAGTCCTCGCCGGCGACGTGGACCCAGTTGGCGAGGTACTGCATGGTGCCGTTCTCGGTGAGCAGGTCCGGCGCGGCGGCGGCGAGTTCGGCGGCGACGCCGTCGCCGACCCGGCCGGAGTCGCGGTAGCTGTGCGTGGTGGTGCCGGGTCCGACCACGAACGGCGGGTTGCTGACCACGAGGTCGAACCGCCGCCCGGCCACCGGCTCGACCAGGTCGCCGCGCAACAGTTCCCAGCGTTGGCCGTTGAGCGCGGCCGTGGTGGCGGCGAAGCGCAGTGCCCGTGGCGACAGGTCGGTGGCGGTCACCGCACCGGCGTGGGTGGACAGGTGCAGCGCCTGCACCCCGGAGCCGGTGCCCAGGTCCAGTGCGGTGCCGACCGGCCGGCGGATCGTGGCCCCGATCAGGGTGTTGGTCGCGCCGCCGACCCCGAGCACGTGCTCGGCCGCGAGCGGCTGGCCGGGTCGGGCACTGGCTGGCACGTCGGAGATCACCCACCAGTCCTGGGCGTACGGTTCCAGATCGACGCCCTGGCGCAGGCCGGCGCCGTGCCGTTCGACGAGCCCGGCCGCGACCGCGTCGGCCAGCGGCAGCGGGGCCAGCGCGGCGGCCACTGCGGCCTCGGATTCGGTACGCGCGCACAGGAACAGCCGGATCAGCGTGGCCAGTGGATCCCGTTCCTCGGTGCCGCGCAGGGCCGCTCGCAGGTCGTTGCGGGCCATGTCGCCGGTTGCCCGTGGGCCGAGCCGCCCGGCGATACCGTCCGACGTGTATCCCGCCGTGCTCAGCGCCGTACGAAGCTGGTCGACACCGGCGGGGGAGAGCAGCATCTCGTCCACCCGGACATCCTGCCTCGCCCGGTCCGGCCGGCCGCCGGCACCCACCGATTTCCGGTAGCGCCCGGCGGGCCGGTTTCGGGCCGGGCACCGGGCGGGCCGGTTTCGGGCCGGGCACCTGGCGGGTTGGCGTCGGGCCGGCTCAGCCGGGGTGGTTGTCCGGGACCCGGTCCTCGACCGGCCCGAACGACCGGTCGGTGGGCAACATGGTCAGTTGGCGGCAGGGCAGTGGATTACCGCACGAGCACCGGCGGCGGAGATAGAGGCCCTTCCGAACCCACCGTGGCCGGTGCCGAGCCGCCAACTCGATGGCGAGCCGGGCGAACTCCGACAGTTCTGGTCTGCGGGTCACCGTTCCTCCCCCGTTGATTCGCGCCGGCAGGCGTTCCCGGCCGTTGTCCGTCGCTGTATACAGAATGCGAGACAATGGCCGGCCGCACAATGTCTATTTTATTACCGAGAGCTGTATCCCGTTCCTGACGATAATTGAGAATTGCTTTTGCGTTGTGCAAGATGCATTCACCGTTCGTCCGAATCGCAGACTGCGCGCCGCAACCCACGTACCGGGCGGCGAGGGTGCACCCGGCGCCGGAGGGTGTAGACGTGCCGGCTTCGGGACTCACCGCGACCGATCAATCGGTACGTTTCTTCCGCGCGGAGGCCCGCCGATTCTGTCCGTCCGCCGACTACCGTCGGTGCCTCGACGATTACCGTTTGCCGGATCCGTCGAGCACGAGTGAGGCCCGCGTGAACCCTTCGGGCAATCGGTGCCGGCCGGTTCACGAGCGCATTTCCGGAGCCGAAGTCCCGTCGACGGGACCGCGTCGCGCAATTGTCAAACTAATGCTTGGCCAGGGATCCGGGCGAACCTGGGAAACCGGTTGCGCGCATCGGAGAGGGGCAGATTTCGTGACCGCCGGTGGGGGTCACCCGGGAGCTTCTCATCCACCATGACTCGCGCCGTTCATCGGTCGTCGGCCCGGGGTGGGCGAGTGTGGCCACGGGTGGGCCCGGCCGGGTGCCAGGATGGACGGCATGGCGCTCTCCCTGCCGATCGATCCCGCGGCGAACGAACTTCTCAACCGGAACGCTCTGGCCCTTGTCCTCGGCATGGTCCTCGACCAGCAGATCCCGCTGGAGAAGGCGTTCTCGTCGCCGTACGTGCTGACCCAGCGGCTCGGGCATGAACCCACGGCCGGGGAACTGGCCGGCTACGACCCGGAGGCGTTGGTGACACTGTTCGCGACCCCGCCGGCCCTGCACCGGTTCCCCAAGGCGATGGCCGAGCGGGTGCAGCAGGTGTGCCGGGTGCTGGTGGAGCGGTACGACGGGGACGCCGCGGGGCTCTGGACCGGGGTGCGGACCGGGCACGAACTGCTGGCCCGGATCGGCGCGCTGCCGGGGTTCGGCCGGCAGAAGGCGCAGATCTTCCTGGCCCTGCTCGGTAAGCGGTTCGACGTGTGCCCGGAAGGCTGGCGGGAGGCGGCCGGGGCGTACGGCGAGGCGGATGCGTACCGGTCGGTCGCCGATATCACCGACGCGGACTCGCTGGCCCGGGTGCGCGCGTACAAGCAGCAGTTGAAGGCGGCGGCCAAGGCCGCCCGCCCGGCCTGACCTGTCGCCGGCCCGGCCCGGCCCGGCCCGGCCTGGCCAGGGCCGCCGGCCCGGTCCGACCTGTCACTGGCCCGATCCGACCCGCTCGGCGAACCCCGACCGTCCATCGCCCGCGCCGGCGCTGGACGGTCGTGCCGTGCCTTCCGTGCCGTCTCGCCGGAGGCTCGCGACCTCCGCCCGTGGGTGGTACGCCAGCGACCTCATCCGGCAGCGCTGAGGTCGGTGGCGTACCACCGAGGGTGGATCGTGGGTGCTGGGCTGCTCCAGGTTCGGGGCCCGGATCCGGACCTGGACCGGTCGCGAATGCCGCAGCGGGGGGTGGGGGAGATGAACAGGGGCCTTCCTCGTGCCCGTGGTCGGGGATGGGCCGAAGGTGGGAGGATGGACGAGCCCCCGAGGAGGACCGCGTGGTGAAGCATCCAGCAACCCGCCCGATACTCATCACCGATGCCAGCCGGAGCCAGGGCGACCAGCTCCACAGCCGGCAGGTGCGGTATGTGGTGATGATGTCGATCCGGGCGCTCTGTCTCGTCGTCGGAGCCGTGCTGATCAACTTCAAGGCGCCCATGCTGTGGCTGTGGCTGCCGCTCTGCCTGGTCGGGATGGTGCTCATTCCGTGGCTGGCCGTCCTGTTGGCCAACGACCGGCCGCCCCGCGAGGAGCACCGGCTGGGCAACCGGCTGCGCCGCGGTGCCCAACCGGAAGAGGCGCCGGTGACGAGCCTCACCGCCGATGAGGGTCCGCACCGCACCATCGACGTCGAACCCTGAACCGGCGCGGTCGACACGGCTGGTCCGTTCGGCGGGACCCGCGTCGCGGGTCGGATCGCCTGGCCCAACAGGCCACCCCGACCGCCCGGAACGCGCTGTGCAGTACCCCCGACTGCCTGGCAGAATATGCGACGTGACCTCACCCGTCGTTCCGGAAACCAGCGGCACCATCCTCGAGCGTCCCGTCGAGCGGCCCCTCGAGCACGGTGACCATGAGCGGTTGTCGCACTACGCCGAGCGAGACAAGATCACCGAGGCGATGGTCCTCGGCACTCCGGTGAAGGCCCTCTGCGGCAAGGTCTGGGTGCCCTCGCGCGATCCGAGCCGGTTCCCGGTGTGCCCGGAGTGCAAGGAGATCTTCGAGGACGACAACCGCTTCTACGACGACCCGAAGGCGGAGTCGGGCGAGTAGTCGCTGGCGCCCCGTCCCCCTGTGGTGCACACCTCCACCGTCCTGCTGATCGCCGACCTGACCGGGGTGGCCGTGTTCGCCGCGTCCGGTGCCTCGGCCGGGGTGGCGAAGCGGCTCGACCTGTTCGGCGTGGTCTTCGTCGGTTTCGTGGCCGCCCTCGGCGGCGGCATCATCCGGGATCTGGTGATCGACAAGCCGCTGCCGCTGGCGTTCGCCGACTGGCGTTACCCGGGCACGGCGGTGATCGCCGCCGGTGCGGTCTTCTGGCTCCACCCTCAGGTGAGCCGGCTGCGTACCACGGTGCTCGTGCTGGATGCCGCCGGTCTCGGGCTGTTCACGGTCACCGGGACCGCCGCCGCCCTCGCCGCCGGCGTCCCGGCCGTGGGCGCCGGTCTGATCGGCATGCTCACCGGCATCGGGGGCGGCCTCGGCCGGGACCTGCTGACCGGCGAGATCCCCGTGGTGTTGCGCCGGGAGATCTACGCGGTGGCCTCCCTCGCCGGCGCGGTGGCGGTCGCCGCGGCCGACCGGCTGGGCGCCGCCGGATCCCTGCCGCTGGTGGGTGCCGCGACGCTCGTCTTCGGCGTACGGCTGATCGCCCTGCGCCGCCGGTGGTCGGCCCCGGTCGCCACGGACCGTCCGGTGACCACCCGGGTCGGCTGATCCGGCCTCCACCCCAGGGGGGCCACCGGCCGGCCGACGACCATCCGAACCGGCTGATCCGACGGCGCTCGGGGACGGCGGCCCGGCGTGATCCGCGTGACTGCTGTGTCGCGTGGGGCCCGCGAAGCCGGCTGGTTATGCTGGGACGGCCTTCGCGCCTCGCCCGGTCGCGAGGGCGTTTTCGTGATCAGCAGGCCAGCCGCCGGTTGCCGCCGTCGGTCGCGCCGCCGGGGATAAGGAGCGTCTCGTTTGGTCGCCGGACCAGTCTCGACGGAAACCTTCCCGGCCCTGCGGGCCTGGCAGCGTAAGGCCCTCGTGCAGTATCTGCGGCGCCGCTCGCCGGACTACACCGCCGTCGCGACGCCGGGCGCCGGCAAGACGACCTTCGCGTTGCGGATCGCCGCGGAACTGCTCGCCGACGGCACCGTCGAGGCGGTCACCGTGGTGGCCCCGACGGAGCACCTCAAGACCCAGTGGTCGCTGGCGGCGGCACGGGTGGGGATCCAGCTCGACGATGCGTTCCGCAACTCCGACCTGCGCTCCTCGGCGGACTTCCACGGCGCGGTGGTCACGTACGCCCAGGTTGGCATGGCCCCGCAGGTGCACCGGCGGCGCACCATGACCCGGCGGACGCTGGTGATCCTGGACGAGATCCACCACGCCGGTGACTCCCGTAGCTGGGGTGACGGCGTGAAGGCCGCCTTCGAGCCCGCGGTACGCCGGTTGATGCTCACCGGAACTCCGTTCCGGTCGGATGAGAATCCCATCCCGTTCGTCGAGTACGAGCGCGGCGACGACGGACTGCTGCGATCCCGGGCCGATTCGGTGTACGGCTACTCCGACGCCCTCCAGGACGGCGTCGTCCGGCCGGTGATCTTCCTCGCCTACTCGGGTGAGACCCGCTGGCGTACCCGGGCCGGTGACGAGCTGGCCGCCCGGTTGGGCGAGCCGATGACCAAGGACCTCGTCGGCCAGGCGTGGCGGACGGCGCTGGATCCGGCGGGGGAGTGGATGCCGCAGGTGCTGCGGGCCGCGGACGCGCGCCTACAGGCCAAGCGGGCCGGTGGGATGGCCGATGCCGGCGGGTTGGTGATCGCCAGCGATCAGACGGCAGCCCGGGCGTACGCCAAGCTGATTGACAAGCTCACCGGACAGCGGCCGGTGGTGGTGCTTTCCGACGACGCCGGGTCGTCCGCCCGGATCGCCGCGTTCGCCGCCTCCGACGAGCGGTGGCTGGTCGCCGTCCGGATGGTCTCCGAGGGCGTCGACATCCCTCGGCTGGCCGTCGGCGTCTACGCCACGAGTGCCTCCACGCCGCTGTATTTCGCCCAGGCCATCGGTCGGTTCGTCCGGGCCCGCCAGCCCGGCGAGACCGCCTCCGTCTTCCTGCCCAGCGTCCCCCACCTGCTCGGACTGGCCAGCGAGATGGAGGCCCAGCGGGACCACGTGCTCGGCAGGCCCAAGAGTTCCGAGGACGGCCTGGACGACAGCCTGCTGGAACGGGCCCAGCGGGACGAGAAGGCCAGCGGCGAGCTGGAGCAGCGCTTCGAGGCGCTGTCGGCCACGGCCGAACTCGATCAGGTGATCTTCGACGGTGCCTCGTTCGGGACCGCCGCCCAGGCCGGCACCCCCGAGGAGGAGGAATATCTCGGCCTGCCCGGTCTGCTGACCGCCGATCAGGTCGCCGTGCTGCTGAACCGGCGCCAGGCCGAGCAGCTGGCCGCCCAGCGACGGGACCGGGCGGGACAACCGGCGGTGCCGCCACCGGCCGCGGCGCCGATGAGTGCCGCGCAGCGTCGGGTGGCGCTGCGCCGCCAGCTGAACACGCTGGTGGCCGCGCACCACCATCGGACGGGGTTGCCGCACGGCAAGATTCACGCCGAGTTGCGGCGGCTCTGCGGGGGGCCGCCCAGCGCCCAGGCGACGATCGAACAACTCGAAGAGCGGATCGCCACCGTACAGACGCTCTGAACGGCACTCGATCCGCACAATTTCGCGTTACCGCCGGTCTGGCCCAATGCCGGACAAATGGCCGAAAACGGCCCCTAGCCTCGACCGTCGACGACAGGCCGGTCAAAGAAACAGCCCGAAAGACAAGTCGACCGGAGGCACCCACTCGGGGTGCCTCCGGTCGACTATGTTGGATCGCTGGTCAGTTCGCCATCATCTCTGCACCGCGCCAGGTGAACTCCGGGTCCGTCGCGAACCGAACGGTGATCTTCACGAGATCCTCCGCGTACTTGTTCGCGTGATGCCCACAGAACACCAGCTCGCTCCCGCCCGCCAGGGTGATACGGAGCTTGCCGGCAGCGTTGCAGCGGTCGCACCGTTCATCGGCGGCTGGGGGAGCCACCGTTTCGGGCGGCGGCGTGAGAGTCGGGGTCATCGCCTTCCTCCTCTGGTCGTCACCGATGAACACATTCCTTGTTGCTCACCTATCGTCCAACACCCGCAGGGGCTGCGGTCTTCCCAGTGTGCCCGCGGGGGACCGAGGTCACACGTCGTACCCGACAGTGTGCAGGGCACCCCCGGGTATCCGTCAACGATCACGAGCGGTCAACTGGCCGATCACCTTGGGAACACATACGAGCGGTGAGGGTATCAACACGGCCGGTGGATGGATCAGTCAAGGTAGTCGCGCAACACCTGGGACCGGGACGGGTGACGCAGCTTCGACATGGTCTTGGACTCGATCTGCCGGATCCGCTCGCGGGTCACCCCGTAGACCTGGCCGATCTCGTCGAGCGTGCGCGGCTGGCCGTCGGTGAGCCCGAAACGGAGTCGGACCACGCCGGCCTCCCGCTCGGACAGCGTCTGCAGCACCTGCTGGAGCTGGTCCTGCAGGAGCGAGAACGACACCGCGTCGACCGCGACGACCGCCTCGGAGTCCTCGATGAAGTCACCGAGCTGGCTGTCACCCTCATCACCGATGGTCTGGTCCAGCGAGATGGGCTCCCGAGCGTACTGCTGGATCTCCAGCACCTTCTCCGGGGTGATGTCCATCTCCTTCGCCAGCTCCTCCGGCGTGGGCTCGCGGCCCAGGTCCTGGAGCAGCTCCCGTTGGATCCGGCCGAGCTTGTTGATCACCTCGACCATGTGTACGGGGATGCGGATGGTGCGGGCCTGGTCGGCCATGGCCCGGGTGATGGCCTGGCGGATCCACCAGGTGGCGTAGGTGGAGAACTTGTAGCCCTTGGTGTAGTCGAACTTCTCGACCGCGCGGATCAGGCCGAGGTTGCCCTCCTGGATCAGGTCGAGGAAGGCCATCCCGCGGCCCGTGTACCGCTTGGCCAGGCTGACCACCAGCCGCAGGTTCGCCTCCAGCAGGTGGTTCTTGGCCCGCTCACCGTCCCGGGAGATCCACAGCAGGTCCCGGACCATGTCCCGGACCATCTTCTCCTCGCCCTCGTCGGCGGCGCGCAGCCGCTCGGCGGCGTACAGGCCGGCCTCGATCCGCTTGGCGAGCTCGACCTCCTGCTCGGCGTTCAGCAGCGGCACCTTGCCGATCTGCTTGAGATACGCCCGGACCGAGTCGGCCGACGCGGTCAGCTCGGCATCCCGTCGGGCCTGCTTGAGCGCCTCGGACTCCTCGTCGTCCCACTCGAAGTCGTTGTCGGTCGCCGCCTCGGCCGCGTCGGCGGCGGCGGCCTGAGCCAGCTCGACGGGCTCGTCGACCACCACGTCCTCGATCTCGGCGGCCAACTCCTCCGGATCGACCTCACCCTCGCCGGCCGGACCCTCGCCGGGCTTGGCGCTCTTGGTCGCCCTGGTCTTGGTGGCGGCCGTCGCCTGCTTCGCCGCGCGGGGGCCGGGCTTCGGCTTGGCCGGGGCCTCGGCGGTGGCCGTCGGGGCCGCGCCGTCGGCAGCCGTCCGGCGGGCCGCCTTCCGGGCCGGCGTCGCGGCCTCCTCGGCGGCTGCCGCCTGCTTCGGGGCGGGAGTGGGGGCGGGCGCGGCTTTCTTGGTGGCCTTGGCGGTGGTCACCCGGGAAGCGGGGGTCGCCGAGCGGGCGGCCGCGACCCGGGGCCGGCGGGTGCTCGCCGAGCCGTCGACGACCACCGTCACCCCGGCGTCGGAGAGGGCGCGCAGGATCTTCTTGGCCTGGGCCGGGGTCACCTCAGCGGACTCGACCGTACGCGCGAGCTCGGCCGAGGTCAGCTGGCCGCCGGCGTTCTGCGCGTGAGCGATCAGGGTGTCGGTGAGCGATCGGACATCGGCGCCGGTCTGGCGTGGATCTGTCACGAATGACCTTCCGGAGGCGAAAACGAGCACGGCCGGGTTCGGCCAGCAGGGCGCAGAGCGACCGGGTCTGACCGATGTGGTTGAGGGCCCCCGCGACACGCCCCGGCCGATCGTCGGCGGTTCGTGGCACGTGGGTAGGGGTGAATTGTAACGCCGTCCCGGGCAGGATTGCCGAGCCGCACGCCGCAACGGCGGCGACGGGGCCGCCGTCGTCGTGGATATGTGGATTTTGAAAGGATGTTACCCGGCGGCGCCGCGACGCGCCGCATCCGAGCGAAGAGAGGTATACATGCCGGGCACGGGACCAGGCCCCGACGAACTGCTCGACATCGCCGTGACGGTCGCCCGACAGGCGGCCGGGACCGCGAGCCGGATGCGGGCCGAAGGGGTCGCCCAGGTGGCCACCAAGAGCACGGCGACCGACGTGGTGACGGCCGCCGACCGGGCCGTCGAACGCGAGGTCGTCGAGGCGATCCGCCGGCTCCGTCCGGGCGACCGGGTGCTCGGCGAGGAGTTCGGCGCCGGCGAGCCGGCCGGTCCGGGGACCACCGCCGGTACCGGCGTGGTGCGCTGGATCGTCGACCCCATCGACGGCACGGTGAACTACCTGTACGGCCTGCCGCAGTACGCCGTCTCGCTGGCCGCCGAGGTGGACGGGACGGTGCTCGCCGGGGTGGTCCGCAACGGCGCCACCGGTGACGAGTGGACCGCGACGCTGGGCGGCGGCGCGTACCGGTCCGGACGGCGGCTGAGCGGCTCGACCGAGACCGACCTGAGCCAGAGCCTGGTCGCCACCGGATTCGGCTACGACCCGGCCCGGCGGGCGCACCAGGCGGCGGTGCTGGCCGGGTTGATCACCGAGGTCCGGGACATCCGGCGGTTCGGGGCGGCTGCCCTCGATCTCTGCCTGGCCGCCGAGGGCGTGGTCGACGCGTACTACGAGAAGGGGTTGCAGGCCTGGGACCTCGCGGCCGGCGGTCTGATCGCCCGGGAGGCGGGCCTGCGGGTGGCCGGTCTGACCGGTGCGCCGGCCGGGCCGGATCTGGTGATCGCGGCACCGCCCGCGCTGTTCGGCCCGCTGCACGAACGGCTGGCCGACCTGGACGCCGCCGGCGGCCCCTGACCGCGACCGCCCCGGTCTGATCGGCGACCGCCCCGGCCCGACCGCCACCGGCACCGACCGGCGGTGCGTCCGGGACCGACCGCGACCGGTATCGACCGGCGGTGCGTCCGGGACCGACCGACCGCGACCGGCGGTGGGTCCCGGACTGACCGGCGGTGGATCCGGGACTGACCGGCGGTGGATCCGGAACCTCAGGGCGGACCGCCGGTCAGCGGCGGGTCACTGCTTGCCGGTACGGATGCAGGTGCCGGGCGGCAGCGAGGGCGAGCCGAGGGCGGCGAGCGACTGGTTGACCTCGGTCGTGGTGGCCAGCTGCTGGAACCTGTCGCCGATCACCACGTCCACGGCGGGGCCCTTGCGCTTGGGGTCGAACTCCTCGGCGGACTCGCCGAGGAAGTACGCCTTCAGCAGGTGGGCCGAACCGACACCGTCCGGGCCGTAGCGGATCACCGCGACATCGTCGATCTTCTTGTGCAACGGGTCGTTGGCCTTCTTCAGCACCGCGAACTTACGGTTGGCGAAGTCGGTCCCGACGATCTCCGCGAGACCCTGCGTCTGCGTACCGTTGTAGACGTTGATCTTGACGTCCTTGTTGTCCGGCAGCTCGACGTTGACCGCGACCTGGCCCGGCTCGCAGCCGCCCGCCAGTCCCCCGCCGGCCTGGGTGTCCCGCACCAACGCGACGACGATGAAGACCAGGGCGAGCATCAGCAGCGCCCCCACGATGACGAGTGCCCGCACCCGCGCAAAGCTCATCCGGTTGGCTCCCCGAGATTTGTCCGGCGACGACCGGCCGGCGCGCGTCGCCACGGCCGGCATCGAGTATCCCGCTGAGGCTAGCGGTTGTCCGCCGCTGCGTGGAAACCGCGTCTGATCCGGCGCGGCAACGTTGATCCTTCCGCTACCACGCCTATCTTCGTGTCGCCTGAGTCACATTGGGAACAACTTCTGGCCCTCGGGCGTACATGCGTGGGATGAGAGCGGTATACATGCCTCGCCCACAGGGGGGTAAGGTACCGCGCTCGCCCGGGGTCTCTTCGTGGCCACCGCGGCCCGGCCGGAGTGCCGGGACGTGGTTGGTCGAAAAGTTGACCGGCCAGCGGGAACCGAAACACTGTCGTCCGGCGTTACAACCGGCAGCGACTATATCGACATGGGAGAGTGAAACCGATGGCCACCGACTACGACGCCCCGCGTCGAGACGAGGTCGACCTGGGCGAGGACAGCCTGGAGGAGCTCAAGGCCCGGCGGGTCGACTCACAGTCGGGCGCCGTTGACGTCGACGAGGCCGAGGTCGCGGAGAGCTTCGAGCTGCCCGGCGCCGACCTGGCCGACGAGGAACTCACGGTCAAGGTGCTGCCGATGCAGCAGGACGAGTTCCGCTGTGCCCGCTGCTTCCTCGTCCACCACCGCAGCCAGCTGGCGACAGAGCGGAACGGGGACCTCATCTGCCGCGAATGCGTCTGACCACCTGACGCCGGTTCCGGCGGCCGGCCGTGGCCGACCGCCGGGACGAGCCGACCGCCGGAACGAACCGACCGCCGGCGGTCGTCGTCGGCTCGGCGTGCGGGGTACCCGTTCTGCTGCTTGACTCGAAGCAGACAAGGTCCGCTGGGCCCGGTGGCCCAGCGGGCGGGATCCGTGGCGCGACAGGGAGCCGGCATGGGCGAGCGAATCGACGAGTTCGGCGCGGTTGAACCTCCATCCGGCGCCGAGCGGAACGAGGAGCCGGCATGAGCGAACGAGACGAGGACCCGACGCGGAACGGGTCCGAACAGCCGACGTCCGTCCCCGGAGCACCGACGCCGGAGTCCGAGGTG
This sequence comes from Plantactinospora sp. A48, assembly GCF_055793945.1. Lineage (NCBI taxonomy): Bacteria > Bacillati > Actinomycetota > Actinomycetes > Micromonosporales > Micromonosporaceae > Plantactinospora > Plantactinospora sp. A48. Next base: position 26,496 of record NZ_JBTIXF010000076.1, read on the forward strand.
GTGCGTACGGACGAGGGGCTGGACGCGACGGTGGCCGCGCTGACCGCCGACGACATCGAGCCGGCCCAACGACGCCGGCTGTTGGGCCGGCTCGTCGGGCAGATCCGGACCCGCCGGGTGGGTGAGCTGTTCAAGCCGCGCGCCGCCATCGGATGGATCACCGAGGCCGTCAGCGATGTCGCGCCGCACATCCCGGTCCGGGACCTGGACACCCTGCGTCGGCACTTTCCAGGCCTGCCGGACGACGAACTGGCCGACCGGCTGATCCGCAACGCGGCCCGGGCCACCGCCGGGGTGGGCGCGGCCGGCGGCGGTGTGGCGGCGGTCGAGTGGGCCGTGACCCCCACCCTGCTCTCGGCGCCGGTCCTGCTGGCCGCCGAGACGGTGACCGTGGTGGCCATCGAGCTGAAGCTCGTCGGTGAGTTGCACGAAATCTACGGCGTACCCGTCCCGGGCAGCGGCGGCCAGCGCGCGATCGGCCTGATCCACTCCTGGTCCAGCCAGCGCGGGGTCAACCCGATGATGCCCGGCGTCGGGGTCGGCGCGGTCCTGGGCACGGCGGCCCGCCGGGAACTACGCGAGCGGCTGCTGCGCCGGTTCGGCCGCAACCTGACCACGCTCGGTCCGTTCCTGACCGGAGCGGTCGTGGCCAGCTACCTCAACCGGCGGGTCACCCGGGGCCTGGGCGAGCGGATCCGTGACGACCTGCGGTCGCGCCGCCGCGTCACCCGGCCCGACCGGCCGGCGATCGAGGGAACCGACCCGGACTGACCGTCGACCGGGACGCCGGGATCGGACCGCAGGTCCGTGGGCGCGCCGGGCGTCCCGGCGGGCCGGTCGAAGAGGATCGGGTCAGGCCGGGCCGGCGGCGTCGCGGGCGGCGAGGACCGCCCCGGCCAACCGGACCGGATCCCGGGAACTGACCACCCAGTACGGGGTCGGGTCGTCCGGATCGTCGAGCACCACCTGCACCGCGCCGCCGATCCACGGTCGCTGAACCACGAAGGCCAGCGGGTCGGACCCGACACCCAGCACCTCCCGCCGGCCGGCGGCGTCCAGCGCGATGGCGTCGGCGACGTACCGGACCGGCAGTCGCGCGTCGTCGACGAACAGGGTCCCGTCGGACACGGCGACCCGGATCCGGCCGAGCCACCAGAGCCCGACGGCGGCCAGTGGCAGCAGCACGACGAACGGCAGCCAGGCGCGGGTTCCCCGGCCACCGAGCCAGACCTCGGCGGCCAACAGGACGGTGACCAGACCGGCGCCCAGCCACAGCCACCAGGGCAGGGTCAGCCGTTCCGCGTGGTCGGCGGTGTCGGGTCGGACGGCGGGGGACTGGTGAGCGGCAGCCACCCGTCCGAGGGTACGGCCCCGCCCGGTCCGGGCTGCCAGGACCCGCACCGGGCAGTCGAGGATTCGGCCCGTACCGGTACGTCGAGGGTTCGGCCCGTACCGGTACGTCGAGGGTTCGACGTGGCAACGGCGGATCGACCGGGCAGGATAAGACCCACATCGGTCAGGAAGAGGGAACCGTGAGCCAGTTCGTGCCCGTATCCGTCCGGCAGCTCGATCCGGAGCTGCCGCTGCCCGCGTACGCTCATCCGGGTGACGCCGGTGCGGACCTCGTCGCCGCCCGCGACGTCGAGCTGCCGCCCGGCGGCCGGGAGCTGGTCCCGACCGGCGTGGCGATCGCCGTGCCGGAGGGCTTCGTGGGGCTCGTCCATCCCCGGTCCGGACTCGCCGCCCGGCTGGGCGTGACGGTCCTCAACGCGCCCGGTACGGTCGACGCCGGCTATCGCGGCGAGATCATGGTGAATCTGGTCAACCATGACGCGTCCAGCCCGGCGCGGATCTCCCGGGGTGACCGGATCGCCCAGCTCGTCGTGCAGCGGGTGGAACGGGCCCGGTTCCACGTCGTCGAGGAACTACCGCCGTCCCCCCGGGGTACCGGTGGACACGGGTCGACCGGCGGGCACGCCAGCCTGGTCGCCCCGCAGTCGCGAGCGAAAGGTTTGACACAGTGATCTTCTCGAAGGGGCGCCGCAACGCCGGGCGGCACGCGCGACGGGACCAGGCGGCGGACGACGCCGCGGCGGAACCCACCCCGCCGCCCCGCGGTCCGTACGACGTATCGGACGCGCCGACCGGCGTCCAGCGGCTGGATCTGGGCAGCCTCCAGATACCGGCCGTGCCGGACGTCGAGGTGCGGGTGCAGGCCGACCCCGACGGCACCGTCCAGCAGGTGGTGCTGGTCCACGGTGAGAACGCCCTGCAACTCGGGGCCTTCGCGGCGCCCCGCAGTGAGGGGATCTGGGACGAGGTGCGGGACGAGATCCGCGAGTCACTCCGGGCCCAGGGCGCGCAGACCTCCGAGCGGGAGGGCGACCGCGGCGTGGAGCTGTTCGCCCGGGTGGACACCCCCGAGGGCCCGGCCGAGCTGCGTTTCGTCGGAGTCGACGGGCCGCGCTGGATGGTCCGGGCGCTCTACCAGGGTGCGGCGGCGAACGCGTCCGACGCCGGACCGCTCGACGAGATCCTCGACGGGCTCGTCGTGGACCGTGGCGAGGAACCCCGGCCGGTCCGTGAGGCGCTGCCACTGCGGCTGCCCCGGGAGATCGCCGACCAGACGCCCGAAGGCGCTCCCCAGCCCGGCACCCCCGCGCCGGTCGACGGTGCGGTCAACGGCCAGCAGCACCCACGGCGTGGGAACCCGTCGCCACGCCCCCGGGACTCCGCGTAGGTTCCGCTCGTACCGGCCGGCGGCCACCGTCTCCGGTGGCCGTCCGGTGCGGCGTTGCTGGCCCCGTCGGCTGTTCGGCGGGTGAGCGTACGCTGATGGACGAGGGCGGCCGCGCCGGTGGCCCGAGACGGCGCCGGCCACAGCGGGCGCGACCGGGGAGAGGGTGACGTCGAGGTCATGGCGACCGACGAGAGCCGGGTGTCGGTCCGCCGCTTGTTCCAGCGGCTGACCGCGAGTGAGGCCGAGATCGAGGCCCAGGAGCTGCGCCAGGAGAGCGCCCGGACGGGCGGCACGCCCGCCGGGGTGTGCCGACGCGGGGAGCTGGTGTCGATCTCGGGGCGGTTGCGGACCGTGGTCTACACCCCGCGGACGAACCTGCCGACTCTGGAGGCCGACCTGTACGACGGCACGGACGTGGTGACGCTCGTCTGGCTCGGCCGGCGGCACATCGCGGGCATCGAACCCGGCCGGCAGGTCGTGGCGCGGGGGAGACTCGCGGTACGGGATGACCGTAAAGTCATCTACAACCCGTACTACGAGTTGGAGCCGCCCCGTTGACCCCGGACCGACGGGCCGAGCCGCGAACGGATGACACGATGACCACTGGACGACAGCCGATCGCCCACACCCCGCCGGACGACGAGGCGGAGGAGCAGCTTCCGAGCTTCGCCGAGCAGGTGGCCGACCAGCTCGGCGGTTGGCGCGGGATGGTCGAGTCCAGCGTGCCGGTGCTGGTCTTCGTGGTGGCCAACGTCATCGGTCCGCTGCGGCCGGCGATCATCGCGGCGGTGGCCGTCGCGGTGGTGACCGCGGTGGTGCGGCTGACCCAGCGCCGGCCGGTCCGGCACGCCGTGAACGGGCTGATCGGAGTCGGGATCGGCGCCGCGCTGGCGCTGCGTACCGGCAACGCGCGGGACTTCTACCTTCCCGGCATCCTGTACGGCCTCGCCGTGGGCGCGGCCCTGCTGCTCTCGGCGGCCGTACGCCAGCCCGTGGTCGGCTGGGTGTGGTCGGTGATCGTGGCCAAGGGCCGCTCCGACTGGCGGGACGACCCTCGGCTGGTGCGGACCTTCGTGCAGCTCACCGCGCTGTGGGGAGTGGTCTGGGTGCTCAAGGTCGGCGCGCAGGCCGCCCTCTACCTGGCCGACCAGGACACCGCCCTCGGCGTGGCCCGGATAGTCCTGGGCTACCCGCCGTACGCGCTGCTGCTGGTCGTCACGGTCTGGACGGTCCGCCGCGTCACCCGCGACGCCGCGCCCGCGACCCCCGAAACCACCCACTGACCCAGCCCAACCGCATCCCGCCCCGCCGCGGGATCAGGCTGGCCGACGGTCCGGTGGGTTCGGGTTCCACGGACAGCGCGAGGTGGGCGGGGGGGGGGGGGGGGGGGGGGGGGGGGGAGGAGGGGGGTGAGGGGGGCAGAGAGGAGGAGAGAAGGCGCGCCCATCCGCACCCCCCAAAAAAATCCCACCA
>NZ_JBTIXF010000077.1:0-29834 GCF_055793945.1 Plantactinospora sp. A48
TTGTTTTGGCTTGGGGTTTTTTGTTCCCCCGAAGGGAAAAACAAGCCCCCACGATCCATGGCCTGAGCCGCCAGATTCGCCGCGACCCGCGCGGCCGGGCGGGGTGGCGGCTACCTGATCTTGTCATCGGGTAGACTTCTGTCCGTCCGGTTCGCCGGGCACGCGGACGTAGCGCAGCTGGTAGCGCATCACCTTGCCAAGGTGAGGGTCGCGGGTTCGAATCCCGTCGTCCGCTCCACTCTTTCCCGCCAGCCCTGGCCTCGGCTCTGGCGGTATCGGCCCAGCATCCCGGTCGACGGCCGCTCCTGCCGCCACCGGCGCTCCTGCCCCCACCGCACCGACGCCGAGCAACCCACGCTGAGCCACCGATGCCGAGCCGGGGGACATCGAGCAGCCCACGCCGAGCCGGCGGACATCGAGCAGCCGACCCCGAGCCTGGGGAACATCGAGCAACCGAGCCCGGGGACGCCGAGCAACCGACCCCGAGCAACCGACCCCGAGCCCAGCGGACGCCGAGCAACCGGCCCGAGCAACAGATCCAGCCAAGCAGCGGGTCAAGCTGGCAATGGATCTGGCCAGCAGCGGGCAGAGGTGGCAGCGGACCTGGCTACAGCCGAGGAGCGGTCTCCCGTCGGTACTCCACCGGCTCGTCGGTGCGGTACTCGACCGGCTCGCCGCGATACCGGGCCGGATCGGTGGTCACGACCTGGCGCCGCCGTCCCCAGATCAGGGTGCTCGCGACCAGACCGAGTAGCCCGGACGCCATCAGGATCCAGCCGATCACCTGGACGTCGACCCCGCCCAGATCGATGTGCAGGGCGAAGACCAGGATGGCGCCGAGGGCGAGCAGGAAGACACTTGCGCCGATACCCATGACAGCCTCCTTCGGGGGAGTGATGTGCTGTCACCGGGCAGGTACCCCGGTGGCCGTGCGGGTAACCCCGAGCCCGGACCCCGGGGCCGGTCGGCCGGCGCCGGGTCCGGGGTTGGGCAGGGCGTTGCGGTGGGCCCGGGGTTGGGCAGGGCGTTGCGGTGGGTACGTCCACCTCGATGACCGTTCACCGCCTGCCGCGTCGACTCGTCGCGGTTCTGCTCGTCGCGGGCCTGTTGGCCGTGGCGCCGGGCGGTTGTGCCGGGGAGCGGTCGGCACCGCACGGGACCCAACCGTCGTACGTGCCGTTGCGGCACCCGTTCCGAGGTGCCCGGCTGCTGCGTGACGGCGACACCTTGGTGGCGGCCTGGCAGCGGGCGCACCGGGCGGCGTGGCTGGACCCGATCGTCCGGACTCCGCAGGTGCGCTGGCTGACCGGTCCGGATGACGTCAGGGAGCTGCCTCCGGTACTCGCCGAGGCGCGTCGGCAGCATGCCCTGCCGGTGCTGGCCGCGTACTGGATCCCGGATCTGGACTGCGCGGGGCCCGATGCCGGCGCGCCGGACGCCGCCGCGTACGGCCGGTGGATCGGAGATCTCATCTCGACGCTGGGCAGCAACCGGGCCGCGATCATCCTGGAACCCGACGCGGTCGCCTCGGAATGCTTCGACGCCGATCGGGCGGCGTTGCTGGCCGGTACCGTCCGCCGGCTCGCGGAGGCCGGTCACTACGTTTATCTCGATGCCGGCCATCCAAGGTGGAACGGTGTGGCCGAGACGGCCCGGCGGCTGCGCTCGGCCGGCATCGGGTATGCCGAGGGCTTCTCGGTGAACGTGTCCAACCGGCAGCCCACGGCGGCCAGTCACCGGTGGGCGGTGGAGCTGTCCGCCCTGGTCGGTGACCGGGAGGCCGTCATCGACACGTCCCGCAACGGGTTGCCGCCGCCCCGGGACGACGACTGGTGCAATACGGCCCGCCAGGGCCTGGGCCAACCACCGACCACCGACCCGGGCCTGGACCGGGTGGCAGCGCTGCTCTGGATCAAGAGCCCGGGGGAGACCGACGGGCCGTGCGGCGACGACACCAGCAACGGCGTCTTCGTACCGGCCCAGGCCCGTACCCTGATCATGAACGCGCCGTGGCTGCCGGCGGCTGACCGGAAGGCCGCCGCCGACGCCCGCGTCCCGGCTGGCTGACCGCCGCGTCCCGGCGGCGATGGACAACCCCGCCTCCCGGCAGAGTGGATAACGCCGCCTTCCGGCAGCGCAAATGCGGTGCCCGGGTCCCGGCGTGGTCCGCTAGGGTGGGGCCATCGGGACCGGAGGTGACGGCCATGAGGAGCAGCGCGCACGGCACGCCGCGACGCATGCCCGCGGTCTGCTCCCGTCGTCCCGCTCCGCGACCTATCGCGCCGGCGTCCCGCTGAGAGACGGCATCTGTCCTCATCGGTGAACCCGCCGGCAGCTCTTACGCACGGCCGGTCGTAAAGACCACCGGCAGTTCCCGCGCACGGCCGGTGGTGAGCCCGCCGGCAGTTCACCGGCACGGCCCGGTGTCGTCCTGCGACGCCACGGGCCGGTCTCGTCCTTGAACTCGTGATCTGAGGCCGCGTGGCCATCCCCGGACCCGGGCGGTGCCCGGCTGCCCACGCGACGACCGATGCGCATTTTCCGAAGCGTTCGACGATTGGAAGGGCAGTTCCCATGAGGATGTCGGCCATGTTCGGCGCCACGCTGCACACCGCACCGGGCCGCTCGGAGTCCGAGGGCCACCGGATGCTCCAGCGGGCCGCCATGGTGCGTCAGGTCGGGCAGGGCATCTTCGCCTATCTTCCGCTGGGGTGGCGCACGATCCGCAAGATCGAGGCGGTGCTGCGGGAGGAGATGGAGCGGATCGGCGGGCAGGAGGTGTCGATGCCGGTGGTCAACCCGGCCGAGCTGTGGAAGCAGTCCGGGCGGTACTTCACGATCGGCTCGGAGCTGGCCCGGTTCCGCGACCGTCGGGGCCGGGACATGGTGCTCGCGATGACCCACGAGGAACTGGTCACCTTCCTCGGCCGGTCCGAGATCGAGTCGTACCGGCAGTTGCCCCGGATGGCCTTCCAGCTTCAGACCAAGTTCCGGGACGATCCGCGTCCGCGCGCCGGTCTGATCCGGGTCCGCGAGTTCATCATGAAGGACGCGTACAGCTTCGACGCGGACGAGGCCGGCCTGGCGGCGCAGTACCGGGCCCAGTACCGCGCGTACTTCGCGATCTTCCGGCGGTGCGGGCTTCCGGTCGAGGCGGTGCTGTCCGACGTGGGCATGATGGGCGGCAGCATGGCGCACGAGTTCATGTACCTCACGCCGATCGGCGAGGACACCCTGCTGCTCTGCTCCGCCTGCGGTTTCGCCGCGAACCGGGAGGTCGCCACCTTCCGCAAGCCGGACCCGTCCACGGCGCCGGCCGGCGAGCCGACCGAGGTGGCCACCCCGGGAGTCACCACCATCGACGCGCTCAGTGCCACCCTCGGCGTGCCGGCGGCCGAGACCGCGAAGGCGGTCTTCCTGGCCACCGACCGCGAGGAGGCGGACGGTACGGCCCGCACCGAGTACGTTGTCGCGGTCGTCCGGGGCGACATGGAGGCGAACGAGACCAAGATCGGCAATCTGATCGGGGCCGTCGAGCTGCGTCCGATGACCGAGGAGGAGATCACCGGGATCGGCGCGGTGGCCGGCTACGGGTCGCCGGTCGGGGTGCGCGGCGCGACGGTCGTCGTCGACGAGTTGGTCGCGCGCTCCACGAACCTGGTGGCGGGCGCCAACCGCGAGGGCTGTCACCTGCGCAACGTCAATCTGGGCCGGGACTACCTGGCCGACCACGTCGGCGACATCACCGCCGCCCGGGCCGGCGACGCCTGTCCGGTCTGCGGTCACGCGCTGCGTACGACGCGGGGCGTGGAGGTGGGGCAGATCTTCAAGTTGGGCAGCCGGTACTCGGCCAGCCTCGGCGCCACCTTCCTGGACGCCGACGGCCGGCGTAACCCGCTGGTCATGGGCTGCTACGGCATCGGCGTGGGTCGGTTGCTCGCCTGCCTGGCCGAGGAGCACCGGGACGACCGGGGGCTGCGCCTGCCGATCACCGTCGCGCCGTACCACGTCCACCTCACCCTGCTCGACGACCTCGACTCGGCGGCCGGTGGGATCGCCCGGCGGATCTACGCCGAGGCGTGGGCGGCCGGGGTGGAGGTGCTCTTCGACGACCGGGACGAGCGGGCCGGCGTCAAGTTCGCCGACGCCGATGTGATCGGGTTGCCCCTGCGGGTCACCATCGGCCGGCGCGGTCTGGCCGCCGGGGCGGCCGAGGTGCGCGACCGGGTGACCGGCGCGGTGGCGACGGTGCCGTTCGACGAGGTGGCCGGCGAGCTGAGCCGGCGGATCACCGCGATGAGGGCGGAGTTGGATTCCCGGGCGGTCGCCCCGGTGGAGTTGCCGGGCGAGCTATCGCAGCGCTGACCCGCCGGGGGAGTCAGGTCCCGGCGGGTCAGGACGCGGCGACGGCGACTTCGCCGGTACGGCGTAGCTTCTGCCACCTGAGCAGTCCACCGCTCAGCGCGGTGGCACCGGCGTGGACCAGGACCAGGTACATGATCTGCCGGTAGACGAGCTGTTGCAGGGGCAGCGTCCACAGTGGTCGCAGCGGTTCCCGGTCCAGCCGGAACGCCAGCACCGCCGTCACCACCTGGATCACCAGGACGGCGACCCAGGCGATCAGTGTCTCCGTCCGGTCCAGGAAGAACAGGCCGTAGACGGCGAGGATGTCCAGCAGGGGGGCGAGCAGGGGCAGCAGCACCGAGAAGAGCGTGATGAACGGCAGTCCCCGTCGGCCGAACCGGCCCGACGGTCCCCGTTCGACCATGGCCCGCCGGTGTCGCCAGATGGCCTGCATGGTGCCGTAGCTCCACCGGTAGCGCTGCCGCCACAACTGTGGCACGGTGTCCGGCACCTCGGTCCGGGCCACCGCCGTCTCCTCGTAGACCACCCGCCAGCCGGCCCGGTGCAGCGCCATGGTGAGGTCGGTGTCCTCGGCGAGGGTGGCCCGGCTCAGCCCGCCGGCCTCGCGGACCGCCCGCCGCCGGAACGCGCCGAGCGCGCCCGGGATGGTGGGCATGCAGTTGAGTGTGTCGTAGAGCCGGCGGTCCAGGTTGAACCCGATGACGTACTCGATGTGCTGCCACCGGCCGATCAGCCGGCGCCGGTTGCCCACCTTGACGTTGCCGGCCACCGCGCCCACGGCCGGGTCGGCGAACGGTTGCACCAGCCGCGCGATGGCGTCCGGCGCGACGACGGTGTCCGCGTCCACCATCACCAGCAGTTCGTGCCGGGCCAGCGCGACACCGGCGTTCAGCGCCGCGGCCTTGCCGCCGCCGGGCACCCGGACCACCCGGACGTTCGGCAGCCCCAGTGACTCGACCTCGTCGGCCGTCCCGTCGTCGGACTCGTCATCCACCACCAGCACCTCCACCGGATGGCTGCCGCCGGCCAGGCTCCGGACGGTCGCTGCGATGGTCTCCCGCTCGTTGAACGCGGGTACGAGCACCGTGACCGGTTCGGTGACCGGGGGTCCCCAGCGCCAGGTGGGGGCGCGTCGTCGCCGGGAGTGCCGCAGGGCGAAGAAGAACAGCAGGAGGGTACGGGTGAGGGTGAGTACGCCCACCGCGATCAGCAGGATCCAGAGCAGCCTGAGGATGCCGTCGGCGATCCGTACCGCCCAGACCAGCAGTCCACCCCGGATCCGCTCGGCGGTCCCGGCCCGTCCGGTGACGCCGGTGAGGAGCGCGTCGGACCGGGGTTCCGGGCCGGCCCCGGGGGTCGCGGTGCCCGGCGGGGTCGTGGCGGTTCGGGGATTCGCGTCGGCCGGGGGTTTCGCGGCGGCCAGTCCGGCCGACACGGTGGTGAACCGGTAGCCCCGCCGTTTCATCTCCGGCAGGAACCGTTCCAGCGCGGCGACCGTCTGCGCGCGGTCGCCGCCGGCGTCGTGCAGCAGGACCACGGCTCCCCGGTCGCCCTTCGGGGTGGCGTTCCGGATGATCGCGTCCGGGCCGGGCCGGGCCCAGTCCTGGCTGTCGGTGTCCTCGAACACCGACACGTAGCCCCACCGCCCGGCCTCGCGGACCACCGGCCAGCCCGCATCGTCCAGCGCGTCGACCCCGCTGGAGTACGGCAGCCGGACCAGCGAGGTCCGCACCCCGGTGGTGTACGCGATGGCGGCGCGGGTCTGCGCGTACTCCAGCCGGCGCCGCCAGGACGGCACCTCGACCAGTTGCGGGTGGGTGAAGGTGTGGATGCCGAGTTCGTGGCCCTGCCGGACCATGGCGCGGGCCAGGTCCGGATTGCGGCTGACCTGCGAGCCGAGCACGAAGAAGGTGGCCGGCGCGTCGTACCGGTCGAGGACCTCCAGGATCCGCGGCGTCCACACCGGATCGGGGCCGTCGTCGAAGGTGAGCGCGATGGTCCTGGCCGGCAGGCTGGCGGAGCCGACCCGGCCGGCGCGGGTGTCGACCACCGGACCGCCGTCGCGGATCGTGGCCGGGACGGCTCCGTCCGCCCCTTCGGTGTAGGCGGTGTTGTCCGGGGTGAAACGCGAGTTCGCGTAGGCGGCGACGACGAGGACGTTCAGCAGGATGACGGTGGCCAGCGCCGCGAGGAACCAGCGCCGTCCGGCCCGCCAGCGCCGTCCGGCCCGGCCCCGCCGCTTCGGGCCGGCCACGGGCAGCGCGATGGCGTCGGTGTCGGCCACCCGGTCCCGGCCGCGCCAGACGGCCATCAGCCGAGTCCGGGTACGCCGAGCACGCCCGCCTGGCTCAGCCACAGCACGCCGACCAGCAGCAGTACCACGGTGAGCAGCACGGACACCAGGCGGCGCACGGTCCGGCCGCGCCGGCCCGAGTGGTCCACGAAGATCGCGTCGGTGACGTCGGGCGGTCGGATCAGTCGGGTGCCGACGTCGGGCCGGGTGGCGACCCCGCGTGCCACGGCGGCGTCGTCCCGGCGTGGCCGGGTCCCCGAGGGCTGCCCGGGTACCGGGGCCCGGCCGACAAAATCTTTGCCATCCAACATGAATGTTCTTATCGCCGCCAGAGTTGATCAACTAACCTCGCCAGCCGGATCTTTGGGTCGGGCGGCTGTCGGCTGGGCTGGTCCACGTGGTCGGGGTGGTTGCCCGGCGGCTGCCCGGCGGGGCTGACCCGGCGCGGGCGGAGTGGGTGTTGGGATTGGCAAGTTGCGGGAGGCAAGTTTGCGAATGAATTGTGAGAAATGCTTTCTTTGAAGATCCGCCGATTTCCTCCAGGATGCTCCTTCTGGAACGATGAACGCGAATGTATTGACTTGCCGTAACCAAAGGTGCACTGTATGTAGCAACAGCGGCGGGAGGGGCGGCGAACGGTAATCCGGGGATCCGGCTCAGGTCCGGCTCGGAGTGGGTGTTGCCTGCCAGTCCCACGGCAAAGGGGAGCCGGCGATGCAACTCAATCCATTCTCTGGCGCGTATCTCACCGATCCGGGGATCATCTGGCGGCGCCTTCTCGATGACCGGGCCGGGGCCCACCACGCCGAGGACCTGGGTCTCTGGCTGATCAGTCGGCACGAATACGTCCGCCGGGCCCTGGGTGACCCGGGCACCTTCGCGAACTCGTTGACTCTGCTACCGACGTACAACCCCGTCCCGGAGGCGCTGGCGCTGCTCGCCCAACTCGACGCGCCACCGGTGACCGCGGCGGCCGACCCGCCGACGCACCCGCGTACCCGGCAGGCGTTGCGGGCCACGTTCGCCAACACCGACCGCCGGGTCGAGGCGCAGTACGGCCCGATCGTCCGCCGACGCGTCGACGAGCTGGTGACGCGGCTGACCGCCCGGCACGGCGAACGGGTCGACCTGGTCACCGACTTCGCCGCCGACCTGCCGCTGCGGGTGGTGCTGGACATCCTCGGCGTACCCGAGGAGGAGTTCACCCGGGTCAAGTCCTGGTCGGACGGGCAGATCGCGCTGATCTGGGGCCATCCCGAGCCCGCCGAACAGGTCCGGCTGGCCCGTGGCCTGCTCGACTTCTGGCGGTACTGCCAGGATCTGGTCGACAGGCGACTGCGGCAGGGGTACCGGGGTGACGACTTCGTCAGCCGGGCCCTGCGCTACCGGGGCGGCGACGACGAGGTGCTGACCCGGGCCGAGGTGGCGAGCATGGCGTTCAACCTGCTGGTCGCCGGGCACGAGACCACGGCCGGTCTGCTGGCGCACATGTTGGACCTGGCGCTCACCGAGCCGGACCGGTGGCTGGCGCTGGTCGCCGACCCCACCCTCGTGCCGGGCTTCGTCGCCGAGACGCTCCGGCTCACCCCGGCGATCGACGGCTGGCTGCGGCTGACCCTCCAGCCGGTCACGTTGGGTGATGTCACCATCCCGGCCGGTGCCCGTTGTCTTCTGCTCATCGGCGCGGCGAACCGGGATCCGGCCGTCTACCACAACCCCGAGGCGTTCGACCCGCACCGGTCCGGCCGGGACCACCTGTCCTTCGGGTACGGCCCGCACTTCTGTATCGGGGCGGCCCTGGCCAGATTGGAGGCCGAGGTGGCGCTGACGCGGATGGCCGAGGCGATTCCGGGGCTTCGAATCGCACCAGGATATGCCCGTTCCTACAAACCGAACTTTGCATTTCGTGCACATCGAGAACTACCCGCGGTAATGGATATCGACGTTCCCGCCGGAGCGCGTCAAGGCGGTACGGCCGTGCTCCCGGCGGTCGAGGCAGCCTAGCGCCGGCCGGCGGAAATCGACGGTTCAGACAGGACAGCCGCGGTCCGGACCGGCAAACGGACCGCAGGTGGGGGGCCCGCGGGCGGTACCCGGACGTCAACCGGGTGACGCCCGCGGGCCCGAGCGTTCCACGGGTGTCATCCGGGTGGCGAGAAAAAGACGCGCACATCCGGGACATTCGTCAGTCGATCAAACATTGTCGGCCCGTACGTCTTCACACCCGTACCGGGAAGGGTTAAGAATTGGCCCCGGCCAATGCTTGGCGGATTGCCGATCCAGATCCGGTTCGCCGCCCGGCTGTATGGCGATACCCGGAGGTGAGCGCATGGACGGTGTGGTCCCGTGTGCCGCGGCGGAGTTGGCGGCCAGCCGTCAGTTCCGCTGGGAGTTGCGGCGGTGGCGGATCCAGCGAGGTTTGACGCAGCGTGCCCTGGCGGACCGGATCCGGTTCAGCCGCGAGACGGTGGCCGCGGTGGAGGCCGGGCGTCGCTACGGCAGCGCCGAGTTCGCGGTCCGCTGCGACGATGCGCTCGACACCGACGGTCGACTGGCTGCGCTGTGGCCCGGGGTGGCCGCCGAGCAGTTGGCCGCCGACGGCCGCCGTGGCCCCCGGGCGGTGGACCCGATGCCGTCGGCGCCGGACCGGCGCGGTCAACGCCCGGGTGACCGGGGCCCCCGGCGCTCCGCGTCCCCGCCCGCCGGTCCGGGCGTCCGGTCCGGCGATGACGTCCGGTCCGGCAGCGGTGTCCCGGTCGGCAGCGGTGTCCCGGTCGGCGGCGACGTCCGGTCCGTGGCGGCGGCCCTCGACGAACTGCGGCAACTGGTCGACGAGATGCTCTACGACCACCTGCCACCGGCCGATCCCGGCCGCAGCGGTGGTCCGGCGCTCGACGTCGGACGCCGGGCAGCGCTCGGCACGGGTCGACCCGGCACGCTCGGCGCGGGTCGGCACCACTGATCCTCCCGGGTGGGCCACCGGCGGTAGCCGAGCGTGACGATCTGGGTACAGATGCTGGTACGAGCTGTTTGTACCACGTCGAACCCTGTTCCCGGGCTGTCCGGTCCGGCGCAATGGGATTTGCTGACCGCAACACGCAGATAGAAAATTGCCGATAGCTCGTGGGGTGACTCTTGGCGTCGAACACCAGATCCCACGCGGTCCGGCCATACTCGCCCCGCCGGCGGGGTTGGAAGATCGCCGCCCGGATGCGCCTCATCGTCGCGGCTCCCCTGGTCGCCGTGATCGGATTCGCCGGCCTCGCGCTCGCCGACAGCGCCCGCCAGACGGTCCGGGCCGGCAACCTGGAGGCGCTGTCCCAACTGGGCGCCGACGCCAGTGGCCTGGCCTACCGGCTCCAGCGGGAGCGCGTCGCCGCGGCCACCCTGCTCGCCTCCGACTCCTCCCCGGAGGAACTGGACGTCTACACGCGGATGGTGGCCGACACCGACGCGGCGATGGGGCGCTACCGCACCGACGGGAACCACGTACCCACCATCCCGGACAACCTCCGGGCCACGCTGACCAGGATCGACGACGAGCTGACCGCGCTGCCGTCACTGCGTGCCCAGGTACGCACCGCGGCCCACGCCTCCGTGTCGGCGATGACGTTCAGCTACCGCATCGTCATCGCCGACCTGCTCAGTTACCGGGAAAGCCTGGCGCAGGGCGTGGTCAACGCCAAGGTCGCCGACGGGATCCGGGCCGCGGCGGCGCTCGCCGAGAGCGGCGAGGCCGTGGGCCAGCAGCAGATCGCCGTGCTGCGGGCGGTGGCGGCCGGGCAGCTCACCGCATCGATGCAGCAGGACATCACGGCCGCCCGTACCAGCTTCACCGACGCCAGCCTCTCCTTCCTCGACCTGGCCCAGCCCGGCTGGGCGTCCTGGTGGGAGCGGGCCGGCAGCGGCGAGGAGGCCCTCGCCCTGCAACGGTTGCAGGACCAGGTCTCCCGGGCCCAGCCCGGCACCCGGATGCGGCTCGACACCGACGCCTGGATCGGCGCCACCCAGGACTGGTCCGCCCGACTGTTCGAGGTGCAGCAGCGGGTCGACTCGGCCGTGCTGGCCGAGGTGCGGGCCGACCGCGACGCCCAGCGCCGGCGGGCCCTGGCCGAGACCGCCGGCGTGATCCTGGCGCTGTTGCTGACCGTGCTGGTCACCTGGGCGGTGGCCCGGCAGATCACCCGTCGCCTGCACCGGCTGCGGGACGCCGCGAACACCGTGGCGTTCGACCAGCTGCCCGCCACGGTGGCCCGGCTGCGCAGCGCGGAGAGCGCCGGGGTGGACCCGGACGAGCTGGCCCGGCAGTCCGCCCAGGTCATCGAGCCGTCCAGCGACGACGAGATAGCCGAGGTCGGACAGGCGTTCACCGCGGTACACCGGGCCGCCGTCCGGACCGCCGCCGAGCAGGCGGTGATGCGGGCGAACACCGCCGACATCTTCGTCCACCTGAGCCGGCGCGAGCAGCGCCTGGTGGACGCGGTGCTGGCCCAGGTCGACCTGGTGGAACGCGACGAGACTGACCCGGAACGACTCCAGCAGCTCTACAAGCTGGACAACCTGGCGACCCGGATGGGCCGGATCAACTCCAGCCTGCTGGTGCTCGGCGGTGCCGGGGTGGGGCGGGTACGGCACGACAACGTACCGCTGCAGAACGTGCTCCAGGCCGCGCTGTCGCAGATCGAGCAGTACCCACGGATCCGGCTGGGCGTGGTCGACGGCGACGTGGCGGTGGTGGCCGAGAAGGTCGACGAGGTGGTCCACCTGCTCGCCGAACTGATGGACAACGCCACCGCCTACTCCCCGCCGGAGACCGAGTCGTGGGTGACCGCCCGCAGCCTCGGCGACCGGGTGGTCATCCAGGTCAGCGACGAGGGCGTCGGCCTCTCCACCCGGCGCATCGAGCAGCTCAACGAACTGCTGGTCAACCCGCCCGACACCGACGTCGCCGCGGTGCGCGCGATGGGGCTGGTCGTGGTCGGCCAACTCGCCCGCCGGCTGGGCGTCACGGTGCAACTGCGTCCCGGGCCGAGGCTCGGCACCATCGCCGAGGTCGCCCTGCCGGCGACGCTGATCAGGTCCCTGCCGCCGGAGGAGTACGCGATCGCGCCCGGCCGGCTCGCCGACCGGCCCGACCGGGGCGGCGAACGACCGAGCCGGGTCATGGACCGACCGGGCCGGGGCACCGACCGGCCGGCCCTGAACGCCGGACCGTCGACCCGCCGGACCGCACCGGCCGGCCCGGCACCCGCGCCCACCGGACCCGGCCAACCCCGGTCCGGGCATCCCGAGCCGCCCCGCATCGCCCCGGTCTTCCAGGCCGCCGGGGCGGCGAGCGTCCGTGGTGACGATCCGACGGAGGAACTGGTGATCTTCCAGCAGGTCAACAACTGGTTCCAGGCGGACCTCGGTAACGGCCGGGACAGCACCGGCTGGGCCACACCGGCCGACGACGGCTGGCGGGTCGCCTCGGCCGCGACCGCTCCCGAGATCGTCGACACCACGGCGTCCGGCCTGCCCCGGCGGCAGCCGCAGCGTCACCTCGTACCCGGTGCGATCGATCCGTCCGGGCAGAGCCAGCCGGAACGCCGGGACCCGACGCAGGTGGCCAACGCGATGGCCGCGTACGCCCGCGGCGTGACGACCCGGCGGCCGGCACCGGCAACCATCTCCGCAACCAGTGACGCGACAGGGAGCAGCAGGTGACGAACCATCAGGATCTCGGCTGGATGCTGGACAACTTCGCCGAGCGGGCCGTCGACGTCAGCCACGCCATCGCCATCTCCAGCGACGGGCTGATGGTGGCGGCGACCCGCAACCTGCCCCCCGACCGGGCCGACCAGCTGGCGGCCACCGGCAGCGGTCTGGTCAGCCTGCTGCGCGGTGCCGCGAACTTCTTCGAGGCCGGCGCGGTGATCTCCAACGTGACGCAGTTGGAGGGCGGCTTCATGTTCTCGATGGCCTTCAACGACGGTGCGTCGCTGCTGGTGCTCGCCGCCCCGACCTGTGACGTCGGCAAGGTCTCCTACGAGATGGCCGAGTTGGCGAACCAGATCGGGGACGTGCTGACCCCGGCCGCCAGGGCCGCCATGGCACACCGCCGCTGACGTCCAGCCCCGCCCAGTCCCGCCCCGCCCCGCGTCGGCCATCCCCGGCCCGGAGGCCCCACCCCGAACCAGATCATCCCTCCCCTCTTTCCCCTGGAGACAACATGCCTGCAACGCACCGTCAGCGGCGCCGGGTGCTCACCGCGGCGCTGGTGGCCCTCGGCCTCACGGTCACCGCCTGCGCCGACAAGGCCGGTGGTGGATCATCGGAGACCATCAAGATCGGCCTGCTGGCGTCGCTGTCCGGGACGTACCAGGCCGTGGGCACGGACATCCGCGACGGCTTCCAGCTCTACCTGTCCAGCCACGACAACAAGCTCGGCGGACACCCGGTGCAGCTCGTCATCGCCGACGAGGGCAACGGCGCCCCCACCGCCGTACCGGCCGCCACCAAGCTGCTCAAGCAGGACAAGGTGGTCGCCCTCACCGGCATCGTCGGCGGTGGGTCGGCCGCCGCCGTCATCCCGCTCACCGAGCAGGCGAAGGTGCCGCTGATCGGCTCGAACGCCCGCCCCGAACTCAAGGACGTGACGCGGGTCTGGCACACGTCCTACCTGTCCGAGGAACCGGGCGCCGCGATCGCCCAACACATCAAGGACAAGGTCAACGGTCCGGTGTACGCCATCGGACCCGACTACCAGGGCGGCTGGGACGAACTGAAGGGCTTCACCGACGCGTTCACCGGGACCGGCGGCAAACTGGCCAACCCGGACGGCAAGACCCGGTGGACGCCGTTCCCGGCCACCACCAACTTCACCCCGTACTTCGCCCAGATCAAGGCGTCCGGGGCGGCCGCCGTCTACACCTTCTACGCCGGGTCCGCGGCCGTCGACTTCGTGAAGCAGTACGCGCAGTCGGAGGCCAGGGACATCCCGCTGTACGCCGCGGGCTTCCTCACCGAGGGTGGTGTGCTCAACGCCCAGGGCGCCGCCGCGAAGAACATCTACTCGGTGCTCAACTACTCGCCCGACCTGGACAACGCCGAGAACCGGTCCTTCGTGGCGGCGTGGAAGGCCAACCACGACGGCTCGCCCACCACGTACGCGATGGCCTCGTACGACGCCGCGGCCGTGCTCGACCGGGCCGTCGGGGCCGCCGGCGACCATCCCACCGCCGAGTCGATCAACACCGCGATCGGCGGGCTGGGCCAGATCAACAGCCCGCGCGGCACCTGGCAGTTCTCCCGGACCACCCACTCGCCGGTGCAGAAGTGGTACCTCCGGCAGGTCCGGCAGGACGGCCGGGCGCTGTCCAACACGGTCGTCGGTGACCTGGCGACCGTCGGGCAGTGATGTCGGCGCTCGCAGCCGGCCGGCTGGACGCCTATCTCGTACCCGCGGTCGACGGGGTAGCCTACGGGCTGCTGATGTTCGTCGCCGCCGCCGGACTGGTGTTCTGCTTCGGCGTGGCGAACATCCTCAACCTCGCCCACGGCACGCTGTTCGCGATCGGCGCGTACACGGCCGCCGCCCTGATGGACGGCGGGTGGACCGGCCTGCTGCTCGCGGTGCTCGTCGGCACCGTCGCGGCGGCCGCCGCGGGTGGGGTGGTGGCCGTCCTGCTCGCCCCGGTCGCCGACCGTGACCACCTCACCCAGGCGCTGCTCACCTTCGGCGCCGCGCTCGCCGGCGGCAGCCTGCTGGTCAGCGCGTTCGGACCGAACGAGCTGCCGACGCGGGTGCCGGCGGCACTCGATCAGGGGGTGTCGCTGGCCGGGCACCGGTACGCCGCGTACCGGCTGGTGTTCATCGCCGTCGCCGGCCTGATCGCGGCGCTGCTCTACCTGGCCGTCGCCCGGAGCCGGGCCGGCATGCTGGTCCGGGCCGCCGTCGACGACGCCGAGATGGTGGCGGCCCTGGGGGTCGACCCGTCCCGGGTACGCCTCGGCGTGCTGACCGTGGCCGGTGCGCTCGCCGGGGTCGCCGGGGTGCTCGGGGCGCCGATCATCGGGCCCGGTCCGGGCACGGCCGGCACGATACTGCTGCTCTCCCTGGTGATCGTGGTGCTCGGTGGGATCGGCTCGGTCGCCGGCACGCTGCTCGCCGCGCTGGCCGTGGGGGAGATCCAGACCCTCGGGGTGGCGCTGCTGCCGTCGGCCGCACCGTTCCTGGTGTTCGCGGCCATGGCCGTGACGCTGGCGGTCCGGTCCGGCGGCCCGGTCCGGCGCTGGCGGCTGCGGTGAGGACACCACCCGGGCGCCGGATCGCCGGGGCCGCCGTGGCGGTGGCGGCCCTGGCGGTGCCGTGGTCCGCCGACGACTACACCACCTCGTTGCTGGCCCGCACGCTGGTGCTCGGGCTGGTCGGACTGAGCGTCGCGCTGCTCACCGGGATCGCCGGCCTGCCGACGCTCGGTCAGACCGGGCCGTACGCCGCGGGCGCGTACACCTGTGCGCTGCTGGCCGGGCACGGTCAGCAGGTCGGTCTGGTGCTGGTCGCCACCGGGGCCGTGGTGGGCGCGCTGTTCGGACTGCTCACCATCCCCCTCGTGGTACACGCCCGGGGTGTGGTGGTCCTGATGATCACCCTGGCCATCGGCGAACTGGTGGCTACCGCGGCCAGTCGCTGGCGCTCGGTCACGGGCGGCTCGGACGGCCTGGCCGCCATCGTCCCGGTCCGGCCGGTGTGGGGGATGCCGCTGCTGGAGACCGACCGGGCGCGCTACCTCTACACCCTGGCGGTGGTGGCCGCGGTGCTGTTCGTCGTGCTCGCGGTGCTGCGGACACCGGCCGGCGCGGTGCTGCGGGCCGGCCGCGACGACGAGCGCCGGCTGCGGGCCAGCGGCCACCCGGTACCGGTCTATCTGGCCGGGGCGTACGTGCTGGCCGGGGCGGTCGCCGGGGTCGCCGGGTCGCTGCTGGTGACCGTCCAGCAGTACGTCTCACCCGCCGACTTCGACTTCGACACCTCGGCGCTGCTGCTGCTCGGCGTGGTCATCGGCGGGGTGGTGTCGATGACCGGCGCGCTGGTCGGCGCCGCCCTGGTCATCGCCGCCCGGGACTGGCTGTCCGGCGCGCTGCCCGGGTACACCCCGCTGGTGCTGGGCGCCGCGTTCGTGCTCACCGCGTACCTGTTCCCGGCCGGTTTCGGCGGTCCCCGCCCCGCGCTGCGCCGGTACGCCGGCTGGCTCGACCGGCGCGGACCGGGCACCGGGGCGGCGCGGTCGTCCGCCACCGCCCGGCGAGGATCCGACGGATGACGGACGTGCTCACCGCCACGGGACTGACCCGGCGGTACGGATCGCTCACCGTGGTCGACGGGGTGGACCTGCGGATCGCCGACGGTCAGCGGTACGCGCTGATCGGGCCGAACGGTGCGGGCAAGAGCACGCTGCTCGACCTGATCGGCGGCGCCCAGCGACCCGACCGGGGCCGGGTGGTGTTCGCGGACCGGGACGTCACCCGCACCGGCCCCGCCGGCCGGGCCCGGCTCGGCATCGGCCGGATCCACCAGCGGCCTGCCGTCTGGCCCAGCCTCAGCGTGCTGGACAACGTGATGGTGGCGGCGCTGCCGCACGTCGGGCGCGCCGCCTGGCGGCCGGGTCGGTACGGCCAGCGGGTCCGGCGTCCGGCCGTCGGTCTGCTGGCCCGGCTGGGGCTGGCCGACCATGCCCGACGCCCGGCGGGGCACCTGTCGCACGGGCAGCGGCGGCAACTGGAGATCGCGATGGCGCTGGCCGGGCGCCCCCGGCTGCTGCTGCTGGACGAGCCGGCCGCCGGCCTGTCGGCCCGGGACACCGAGGACCTCGTCCAGCTCCTCGCGGCGCTGCCCCGCACCGTCGCCGTGCTGCTGGTCGAGCACCGGCTCGACCTGGTCTACAGCCTGGCCGACGTGGTGACCGTGCTGCGCGACGGTCGGGTGCTGGCCTCCGGCCCGCCGGTCGAGATCCAGAACTCGCCCGCGCTGGCGTTGGCGTTCGGAACGGGAGACGCCTGATGCTGCGGGTGGACCGGTTGGTCGCCGGTTACGACGGCGGCATCGCGTTGCACGAGGTGACGCTGGAGGTGCCGACCGGTTCGGTGCAGGCGGTGGTCGGGCGCAACGGCGCCGGCAAGAGCACGCTGGTCAACGCGATCGCCGGACTGCTGCCGCCGTACGCGGGTCGGATCGAGCTGGACGGCACGCGGTTGGCCGGGCTGCCGGCGTACCGGGCGGCCCGCGCCGGTGTCGGTCTGGTGCCACAGGGCCGGCGGGTGTTCCCCCGGCTGACCGTCGGCGAACACCTGGCGCTGGCCGCCGCCTCCTCCCGGCGGCGGTCCCGGAGCGCGCCCGCGTGGACGGTCGACCGGGTGCTGGAGTTGCTGCCCCGGCTCGGCGAGCGCGACCGGCACCGGGGTGACCAGCTCTCCGGTGGCGAGCAGCAGATGCTGGCCATCGGCCGGGCGCTGCTGACCCAACCCCGGGTGCTGCTGCTCGACGAGCCCTGCGAAGGGTTGGCGACCGGGCTCGCCGACCGGATCCGGGGGCTGGTCACCGAGCTGGCCGGTACCGGGCTGACCGTGCTGTTGATCGAGCAGCAACTGCACCACGCCATCCAGGTGGCCGATCGGGTCGCGGTCCTGGAATACGGCCGGCTGGTGTACGACCACCCCGTGGCGGAGGTCCAGGCGGATCTCGCGCCCGTCGAGGAGATGCTCAACCCCTCACCCAGGAGATGGCGATGACCGTGGAACCCGACTACACCTTCGACAACGCCTCCCCCCAGGCCGGGGCCCAGATGAACGCCCTGGAGTCGTTCCTGGACCCGGTGACCGTGCGCCGGCTCACCCCGCCGCTGCTGCTGCCGGGCACCACGTGTTGGGAGGTGGGCGCCGGCGGTGGGTCGATCGCCCGGGTGCTCGCCGACGCTGTCGGCCGGACCGGCCTGGTGGTCGCCACGGACCTGGACCCGCAGCACCTGGCGCCCGCGCCGAACCTGGTGGTACGCCGGCACGATGTCCGGACCGATCCGCCACCCGGCGGCCCGTTCGAGCTGATCCACGCCCGGTTGCTCCTGCTGCACCTGCCGGAACGGCAGCGGGTGCTGCGCAAACTCACCGGCACGCTGGCGCCCGGCGGCTGGCTGGTGGTGGAGGAGTTCGACTGCTCCACCCCACTGCGGGTGCTGGCCGCGCCGGATGACGACTCGGCGAAGCTGTTCACCCTGGTGATGGAGACGATCCTGACGACCCTCCAGTCGCACGGCGCCTCGATGGACTGGGCACAGGGGGTACATACCGAAATGTGCCAGGCCGGGCTGGTCGACGTCGACACGGTGACGCATTCGGAGAGCTGGCGGGGCGGTTCGTCGGGCCTGTCGCTGCACGAGACGAACAGCCGGCAGTTGGAGCCCGAGTTGCTGGCCGCGGGACTGTCCATGGGGCAGCTGCGGGCGTTCCGCGAGTTGACCCGCAATCCGAACTTCGCCGCCATGTCGTACCAGTTCGTCTCCACCCGAGGACGCCGGCCCGGCACCGCCCGCCGCCACTGATGCGGCCCGGTCCGGCGCTGGTGCTGGGCAGCCTGCTGTTCGCGCCGGTGGCGCTGGCCAGTCCGCTCGGCGCCGTGCTGGTGCTGCCGGACCGCCGGTTGCCGCTGCTCCTGGTGGCTGGTGGCGGGTTGGCTGTCGGGTTCTGGGCGTACCGTCGCGGCGGTGCGTCGGCCGCCGGGTGCTGGGCGTACCGACGCGATGGCACGTGTCGGGTTTCCGACCGCTGATCGCGACCGCGTCCCTCGGCCAACTGCATACGCTCAGTGTCGTGTTCGACACCCTGAGGCAGGATTTTCAGGCGAACCCGGACGATCACCTGGCCCGGTTGGTTCTCGTCGTGTTCCGCTTCGGACAGTGGACGGCCGCGCGGCCGACCACGGTCCGCCGGCTGTGCGCGATCGGGTACCGGGTGCTCAACCTGCTCGTCGTCCGGTTGGGGGTGAACAGCGACCTGCCCCGCGAGCTGACCTGTGGCCCCGGGTTGCGCCTGTTCCACCCGTACGGGCTCGTGCTGCACCGTGGTGCCCGGCTCGGCGCCCAGATCAACCTGTACCACCACGTGACGATCGGCCGGCGGGACAACTCCGGCGAACCGGTCCTGGGCGACGGCATCACCGTCGGAGCCGGTGCGACCATCCTCGGACCGATCCGGATCGGCAGTCAGGCCCAGATCGGCGCCGGGGCGACAGTGCTGGACGACGTACCCCCGGGCGGGGTGGCGATCGGCCCACGGGCCGCGGTCCGCGAGCCGGCCCGACCGGCCGCCCGGCCGGCCGGCGTCGGCGGTCGTTCCCCCCGCGACGCGGGACGTGACGCCTCCGGGTCCGGCCCGACGACCGGCACCGTCAGCGAGGCGCCACCGGCAGGTCGATGACCTCGGCCGGGTCCCGGCGCGGGGTGGGCCAGCCCGGCAACCCGTACCCGATCCGCAGCACCATCTGCGGCGTCCCGAACCGGCCCAGCGCCCGCCGCAACCGCTCGCGGGCGCCCGGCACCTCGATGGGCTGCGACAGCATCGAGGCGGCCAGACCGGCGTCGGTCACGGTGAGCAGTACCCGTTGCAGCGCCACACCGCTGGCGATCTGGTCACCGGCGGTGTCGCCCGGCGAGCCGAGCACCGCGACCAGCGGCTCCGGTTCGTAGTCCCGGCCGGGTCCCCGGGGACGGGTGCCGAAGGCCCGCTGCGGCAGCAGATCCTGCGGTTCGCCGGACGGCCCGGCCGCCGACCAGGGCACCCCGTCCCCGGCCGTTTCGTGCCGGATCCAGGCGGCCACCTCCGCCCGGTACGCCGGATCCCGCTCCAGCACCCGGTCGGCGCTCCGGGCGATCTCCGCGAGCGCGTTCACCGGGCCGGCCCCGACGACCAGGTCGAGCCAGCCGTCCTCGGCGCGGGCCGCCTCCACCAGCCGCCACCGCACGTCCGGGGGCACCGGGTCGGCCCAGAACGGCGCCCGGTTGCTGTACCGGTGCGGGATCGCGGCGAACAGGTCCCGTTCCAGCGGGGTCGGCGGGCGCGGTTGGTCCGGGGTCAACCGGGCGACCACGTCCGGGTCACGCGGCCAGGGCCGCAGCCGGACCTGGGCCGGGGTACCGACGACGGCGAGGGCGAGGCGGAGGTTGAACACGGCCGCGCCGCAGGACAACCGCGCACCCCAGCCCGTCGGGTCGGTGGCGGGCAACCGGCGAGCCCGGTCGAGCCGTACCTCGATGCCGCCGTCGCGCAGGGTGAACCGCCACGGCTGGCTGTTGTGCAGCGAGGGGGCCCGCACCGCGGCCGGCACCGCCGTCCACAGCTGTTGATCGGTGTACGCCGCGACGGTCATCACGACCCCCCCTGGTCCCGGATCTCGATCACCTCGCTGGCGCCGCGCCGGGGGATGGCCGGAAGGTCGTCCGACCCGCCGAGCCCGAGCCGGACCGTCAGGTACGGCTCGCCGAGCCCGGACAGCAGGTCCCGCATCAGCCGGCGGGGCCAGGCCAGTTCGATCGCGTCGGACAGCGGCGCCGCCGACAGACCCTGGACGACGGCCTCAAGCAGAAGCGCGGACAGACCCTCACCCGCGACCAACCAGCCGGACGGGTCGTCGGTGGCACCGAACAGGATCACGAAGCTGGCACCGCGGTCGAACCCCGCGCCAACGTCCAGCCCCGGCTCGTCGCCCAGCGTGTGGTCCCGGACCGGCACCCGGCGCGGGCCCTGCCGGACGCTCACGCTGGCCGGCACGCCGTCCCCGTCGGCCGGCGGCCGGTGGGTCCAGCGGGTCAGCTCCGCCCGGTATGCGGGATCCGCCAACTCGGTGGCGGCGGCCCGTGCGGTCAACACGGCCAGCATCGGCATCTGGTCGGGGCGTACCAGGTGCAGTTGGGCCCCCTCGGCCTCGACGGCCGCGCGGAGCCGGTCAAGGGCCTCGGCCGGCACGGGCGTGTCGGCGAAGGCCCGCCGGTCGGTACGGCGGCGGGAGATCGCCGCGGCCAGGGCCCGGTCCCGGTCGCCGGGCCGGTGCGAACCGGTGATCCGGATCCGGGCGAGCAGGTCCGGATCCGCCGGCTCGGGGAAACGCGCCACCTCCACCCGGTGACCGGCGGCGGCGAGCGCGACCCGCGCGTGGTGCAACGCGGTCCCGCAACTGATCACCAGCAGCCGGCCGTCCGGGTCGGTGACGCGCAGCGCCCGGGCCCGGTCGGCGCGCAACTCCAGGGTGGTCCCGTCAACCCGCCACCGCCACGGCTGGGTGTTGAACACCGAGGGCGCCCGCAACGCCTGCCGTGCGGCGTCGGCCAACGGGCCGCCGGCCGCCGGGGTCCACCGGGTGCTGGTCCAGGTCATCGTTCCTCCTCGGTGATTTCTCTTCTCGCCACCACGATGCGTCGGTCCGCCGGTTCCGGGCAGGGCCGGAGGACCCGTCGTCGGTCCCGCCCGAACCGGGACCTTCGGCCCGTGCGCGCCGGCCCGGCGAGGGGTAGAAACGGAGGATGATCCGCGTGTACCTGCTCGACGACCATGAGGTCGTCCGCCGTGGCCTGGCCGACCTGCTGACCGCCAGTGGCGACATCGAGGTGGTGGGGGAGTCCGGCTCGGCCGTGGCCGCCGCCGCCCGGATCCCGGCGCTACGCCCCGACGTGGCGATCCTGGACGCGCGGCTGCCCGACGGTAACGGAATCGACGTGTGCCGGGACGTCCGCGCCGTCGACTCGACCATCAAGGGCCTGATCCTCACCTCGTACGAGGACGACGAGGCGCTGTTCGCGGCCATCATGGCCGGGGCCGCCGGCTACGTGCTCAAGCAGATCCGCGGCACCGACCTCGTCGACGCGGTACGCCGGGTGGCGGCCGGCCAGTCGCTGCTCGACCCGGCGGTCACCCAGCGGGTGCTGGAGCGGATCCGCAGCGGCGTGGAGCAGCCGCGCGAGTTGAAGGCGCTGACCGAACAGGAACGGCGGATCCTGGAGTACGTCGCCGAAGGGCTGACCAACCGCGAGATCGCCACCCGGATGTTCCTGGCCGAGAAGACCGTCAAGAACTACGTCTCCAGTGTGCTGGCCAAGCTGGGTCTGGAACGGCGTACCCAGGCGGCGGTGCTGGCCACCCGGCTGCTCGGCCAGCGCCACTGAGCTGCACGTCGGCCGGCGCCGCCGGCTGCACGTCGGCCGGCGCCGCTGAAATCTACCCGGCCGGCGTCAGCGGCCCGGACCTCCGCCGGCCTCGGCGCGGGTCAGCGCGGCAGCGGGACGGTCCAGCGCACCTCGGTGCCCCGGGGCTCGACCCCGAGCACCTCGAACGTCCCACCGTGCTGCCGGGCCCGCTCGGCGAGGTTCACCAGACCGCCCCGGGCGGCTGCCGGATCGGTCCCCACGCCGTCGTCGAGGACCGCGACCGACAGCCGCTCGGTGTCGACAGCGATCCGTACCGCCACCCGGTCGGCCTTCGCGTGCCGGACCGCGTTGGACAGCGCCTCCCGCAACACGGCCAGCAGTTCGGGACGCAGGTCGTCGGGGACCGCGCTGTCCACCGGACCGGTGAGTTCGAGTCCGGGCCGGAACCCGAGCGCCGCCGTGGCCTCCGCGACGGTCTCGCGGATCTCGGTACGCAGCGCCGCGCTCATCGGGGTGCGCAGCTCGAAGATGGTCCGCCGGATGTCCCGGATGGTGGTGTCCAGGTCGTCCACGGCCGCGTTGATCCGCTTGGCGATCTCCGGTCGGGCGGCCAGCGGGGCGGTGCTCTGCAACTGCAGGCCGGTGGCGAACAGCCGCTGGATCACCACGTCGTGCAGGTCCCGGGCGATCCGTTCGCGGTCCTCCAACACCACCAGCAGCTCGCGTTCCTCCTGCCCACGGGCCCGCTCCATGGCCAGCGCGGCCTGCCCGGCGAAGCTGGTGAGCAGCGCCAGGTCGTCGTCCGCGGCCGATCCGCCCCGGTCAGGCCCGTGCGCCACCACGAGCACGCCGTGCAGGGTCTCCGCCGCCGTCAGCGGGACCACCACGGCCGGGCCGCCAGGCAGGGGCACCGGCCACGGCGCCGCCTCGGCGAGGTCGTCCACGACGATGTGCCGGCGCTCGGCCACCGCCGCCGCGAAGGTCGTGTCCGTGGCCGGCAACATCGTGCCGACCAGCCCACGGGGATCACCCACGGCCGACTCGACCACCTCGACGGTGAACCGGCCGGCGTCCTCGTCGTACAGCAGCACCAGCACCAGCCGGGCCTCCGCGACCTCGCGGGCGCGGCGGGCGACCAGGGTCAGCGCGTCGGTCCGGCGTACCTCGCCGAGCAGTACCTCGGTGATCTCCGCGGCGGCGGCGAGGAAGCGCTCCCGGCGGTGGGCGAGGGCGTACAGCCGGGCGTTCTCGATCGCCACGCCCGCTGCGGCGGCAAGCGCCACCACGATCTCCTCGTCATCCTCGGTGAACTCGGCGGCGCCCTGCTTCTCGGCCAGGTAGAGGTTTCCGAAGACCTGGTCGCGGATCCGCACCGGTACGCCGAGGAAGCTGTGCATCGGCGGATGGTTCGGCGGGAAGCCGTACGAGCGCGGGTGTCGGGTGATGTCCGGCATCCGCACCGGGCGAGGCTCGTCGATGAGCAGGCCGAGCACGCCCCGCCCGTGCGGCAGGTCACCGATCTGCGCGTGCAGCTCCTCGTCGATGCCGTGGGTGATGAAGTTGCGCAGCTGGGTGCGGTCCGGCCCGATCACGCCCAGCGCGCCGTACCGGGCGCCGACCAGCTCGCAGGCCGCCTCGACGATGCGGCGCAGCGTGGAGCGGACGTCCAGATCGGTGGAGATGCCGACAACGGCGTCCAGCAGGGCCCGCAGCCGTTCCCGGCTGGTGACCACCTCGCCGACCCGGTCGAGCATCTCCTGGAGCAGCTCGTCGAGCCGCACCCGCGACAGCGGGCTGAGACCCAGCGACGGAACCAGGTGTTCCTCATCCGACCCGACGGTCTCGGCTGTCATCCGTGGATCGTAGCGTCGCCTCCCACGATCCCGGGAGTACGCCAACCCCGGCACCTGTTACCCAACGAACCCCGAACGGCCCGCCGTGGACCACGGGATGCCTGCCCGTCACCTGGCCCTCGATGTCCCCAAGAAGACCCGAACGGCCCGCCGTGGACCACGGGATGCCTGCCCGTCACCTGGCCCTCGATGTCCCCAGGAAGATCGGCAGCGTGGGCTCGGCGAGCCGT
Organism: Plantactinospora sp. A48; assembly: GCF_055793945.1. Taxonomy (NCBI): domain Bacteria; kingdom Bacillati; phylum Actinomycetota; class Actinomycetes; order Micromonosporales; family Micromonosporaceae; genus Plantactinospora; species Plantactinospora sp. A48. The sequence goes on from NZ_JBTIXF010000077.1 coordinate 23,912, forward strand.
TCGTGTGGTGGTCGGGCTCGCTGAGTACACGCCCGCAGGGCGCCGCGCGTTTCCGCCAGGGGTTGCATGTCCGATGGTCAGGCCAGGAAGGAGTAGGAGTTGGTGGTGTACTGCGGCATCGACTGGTCGGCACGGCATCACGACATTGCCCTGGTCGACGAGCACGGTTGCCTGGTCGCCAAGGGTCGTGTCGGCGACGACGTGGAGGGATTCACCGCGCTGGTGACACTCGGTGTCGCGCAGGAAGTCCGACCACGCCGACGCGCGGTGGTGCTGGCCAACATCCTGCGCACCGACGCTTACGCTCACCGGCCGCTGCCGCACAACAGCGAACTGGTCCAGACGGTCGCGGTGGCTGCCTCGCAACAGGACAGCTCTACCATCCCGGCAAGGCCTTTCCCATGGTCGGTATGCCCGCGCCCGCCGCTGCGCGGTGACACTGGCAGACTCGGTGCCCATGAACGACGGCAAGGACTGGTACGCCTGGCATAGCGCTTACACCGATCCTGGCTCGCACCGGGCCCGCCGCCTGAGGCTGGTTCAGCGGCACATCGCCGCGTGGCTCGACGAGCGACCTGGTGAACCGGTGTCCGTGGTCAGCATGTGCGCCGGCCAAGGTCACGACATTCTTGCTGTCCTGGCGTCGCGCCAGGACGCCAGGCGAGTCAGCGCCACGCTGATCGAGTACGAACCGCGCAACGTCGCTGCGGCCCAGACCCGAGCAACCGCCGAAGGCCTCGACACGGTGACCGTTGTGCAGGCCGACGCCGGTGACCTCGTCTCATACCGGCAGGCGGTACCCGCCGACCTGGTCATCATGGCGGGCGTCCTGGGCAACATCAGCGACGCCGACGCCCACACCACCATTCAGGCGCTGCCGCAGCTCTGCGCTGCCGACGGCACGGTGATCTGGACCAGGACACGACGAGCACCTGACCTGACACCGGCTGTCCGAGGGTGGCTGGCCGACACAGGGTTCTCCGAACAGGCGTTCACCGCTCCCGACGACGTGCTGTTCTCCGTCGGCGTTCACCGCTTCACCGGCACCCCACAGCCGCTGGGCAACGGCAAGATATTCCAGTTCATCGCATGACGGCGAACCGACGACTTGGCGGTTCCGGAGATCGGCGGTCTTTTTGATCATCCCCAGCCGGTCTCCCCACCGCGCTCCCGCCGGGTCCCCGCCACCCTGATCAAGGTGTTTGCGCCGCGGGGAAGCGCTTTCGTGGCGCAAACACCTTGATCAACAGTGCGCTGGGTGGGGGTGGGCAGCGGTGGTGGGGCGGGGTGTGGGTGGGGCGGGAGCCGCTTAGGCTTCTGGTCCGCCGCGGATCGCGGAGGTGTCGATGATCTGGTCGGCTGGCAGCCGCGGGGTGTGTGGCGGCCCGGCCTGCTCCGGATCGGCGATGCCGAGCCGCAGCACCAGATAGGGCTGGCCCATCCCGGACAGCGAGCGGCGCAGGATCTCCCGGGTCCCGGTCACCTCAACCACCCAGCTCAGCGGCACCACCGAGACGCCGAGCCCGGTGGCCGTGAGCCAGGCCGCCGACAACGCCGCGCCGGCCTCGAGCCAGTCGGCCGGCTCGTCCTCGTCGCCGAACAACACCGCGTAGCTGGCGGCCCGGTCGTGGCCCGATCCCATCGGCAGTGCGCCGGAGCCGAAGTCCCGGCCCGGCACCGTGCTCTGGGCGGGCTGCTCGGGCAGCACCTCCGGGGTGAGTCCGGTGCCGGCAGGTGCCCGGCTGGTCCAGTAGGCCAGTTCCTCGCGTACCGCCGGGTCCTCGGCCTCGGCGGAGGCGGCCCGGCCGGCGGCGGAGGCCAGCTCGAGGACCTGGTCGTTGCCGAGCACCTGGAGGTGGGCGTACTCCTCGGCGGCGGTGCGGACGGCCTCCAGCGCGGACGCCGGAACCGGCTCGTCGCTGACCGGCCGGCGGTCCGTGTGCCGCACACTCATCGACTGGACCAGCCGCATCGCCCCGTCGACCGGCGCGTCGTGCCCGGTCGGCACGATGACGGCCAGCAGATCGGGATTCGTCGGGTCGGGCAGCGGATCCACCCGTACCCGCCAGCCCTCGGCCAGCAGCGCCAGAACCGAGTGGTGTACCGCCGCGCCGCAGCTGACCAGCAGCAACCGGCCCGCCGGGTCGATCGCGGACAGCTGCCGCTCCCGTACGGCGTGCAGCTCCAACCGGTCGGGCAGTACCCGCCAGCGCCAGGGCTGGGTGTTGTGTACGGAAGGCGCGTGGCCGGCCACGGAGGCGGCCTGGGCGAGCGCGGTCGTGACGGTGCCGGCGGTCCCCGGCGGCGCGTCGGTCATCGGCGAAAGACCCTCTCTCGTCTGCTCAACGTGCTCGGCGCCGCGGCGTTCGATGCTGCTGCGGCTCTTCGGTGCCGCTGGCGGTTGCTCACCGCTGCTGCCGGCGCTCGGTCTGCGGGCGCTTGGTCTGTGAGCGCTTGGTGCTGTGGGCGCTCGGTCTGTGAGCGTTCGGTGCTGCGGAACGCTCGATGCTACGGGTCGATCGGCCGAGGCGCCCGGCTGCCCGGGACCTCCCATCGTGCCCGATTTCCCGCTGATCTGGGCCAGCTTGCTCGACTCCAACATTCGACTCCAACAATAGTGCGATCGACGCCGCCGGTGTGCCGTCCCTCCACCGCCGGTTCACGCGGGCCCGGGTCGGTGGGACGTTAATAGGGGGCCCTTCCTCTACCGAAAGCGATAAGAGGGGGCCCTTCCTTTGCGACGATCGGTCGATGAGGGCACTGGTGTACCACGGGCCGGGCCAGCGGTCGTGGACCGAGGCGCCGGATCCGACGGTCGGCGATCCCACCGACGCGCTGCTGCGGGTGGACACCGTCACGATCTGCGGCACCGACCTGCACATCCTGGCCGGTGACGTGCCGGAGGTCCGGCCCGGCCGCATCCTCGGGCACGAGGCCGTGGGCACGGTGCTGGAGGTCGGGGCCGCGGTCACCAGCGTTCGCCCCGGCGACCGGGTGCTCGCCTCGTGCATCTCGGCCTGTGGGCGGTGCCGCTACTGCCGGGAGGCCAGGTACGGGCAGTGTCGATCCGGCGGCGGCTGGGTCCTCGGCCACCTGCTGGACGGGGTGCAGGCGGAACTGGCCCGGATCCTGTTCGCCGACCTGTCCCTGTATCCGCTGCCCGCCGAGGTGTCCGACGAGGCGGCCGTGGTGCTCGCCGACATCGTGCCGACCGCGTACGAGGTGGGCGCGCGCTGCGGGCGGGTCGAGCCGGGTGACACCGTGGTGATCGTCGGGGCCGGTCCGATCGGGCTGGCCGCCATCCGGACCGTCCGGTTGTTCTCCCCGCTCCGGATCGTGGTGGTGGACCCGGCCGAACCGCGGCGGCGAGCGGCCGAGGAGTTCGGCGCTGATCTCGTCCTCGAACCCGGCGCGGACGTGCGGGAGCGGATCGAGGCGCTCACCGACGGACTCGGTGCCGACGTGGCGGTGGAGGCCGTGGGCCGGCCGGACACCTTCGAGCTGTGCGCGACGCTGGTCCGGCCGGGCGGCCGGCTGGCCAACATCGGTGTCCACGGCGCACCGGCCACGCTGCACCTGGAGCAGTTGTGGATCCGCGACGTCACGATCACCACGGGGCTGGTCGACACGTACTCCATCCCGACCCTGCTCTCCATGGTGGCGGCCGGCCGGCTGGACACCAGCGGCCTGGTCACCCACCGGTTCGCCCTGGACGACATCGAGACGGCGTACGACATCTTCGCCGATCCGGGCCGGAGCGGGGCGTTGAAGGTGGCGCTGAGCCGGACGTGACCGACCGCCAGGAGAGGCCCGCCGGTGTCGGCCCGGGTACCGCCACCGGTTGTTCGGGGGCGGGTCGCGTCGACGGGCCGGACCGGGCGGGTGGCCGCTGGCGCCGGTGGCTGGAGTGGGCGCCGCTGCTGGTCCTGGTCGTGGTGGTGGCCGTCGGCACCGCGCTGTGGCTGGCCGACGCCCGCTCCGCCGCGTCCGCGGTCTGGGCCGCCGCGACCGTCGCGACGCTGGCCCCCACCGCGTTCTGGGTGCTGCGCTCGTTGGTCCGGCGCGAGTTCGGGGTGGACGTCATCGCGGCACTGGCGCTGGCCGGCGCGCTGCTGGTCCGGGAGTACCTGGCCGGCGCTGTGATCGCGCTGATGCTCGCCACCGGGCGCACCCTTGAGGCGTACGCCGAGCGGCGGGCCACCCGGGACCTGCACGCGCTGCTGTCCCGGGCACCCCGTACCGCTCGCCGTCGCAGCGCCGCGGGCGAGGTCGTGGTGGTCGACCTCGCCGACGTACGGGCCGGGGACCGGCTGCTGGTCGGGCCGGGTGACGTGGTGCCGGTGGACGGTGAGCTGGAGGAGCCGGCCACCCTGGACGAGTCGGTGGTGACCGGGGAGTCACGGCCGGTCGACCGGCGGGCCGGCGACCGGGTGGCCAGCGGCGTACTGAACGCCGGTGCCGCGTTCGGGCTGCGGGCGGTGGCCACGGCCGAGCGGAGCACGTACGCCGGGATCGTCCGGTTGGCGCAGGAGGCCACCCGGCGCAAGGCGCCGATGGTCCGGCTCGCCGACCGGTACGCGGCGGCGTTCGTCCCGTTCACCCTGGTGGTGGCCGGGCTGGCCGGGGCGCTGTCCGGTGAGTTCCGGCGGGCGGTCGCGGTGCTGGTGGTGGCGACGCCGTGCCCGCTGCTGCTGGCCATGCCGATCGCGGTGGTGTCGGGGCTGTCCCGGGCCGCCCGGCGGGGCGTCCTGATCCGCGACGGCGGTTCGCTGGAGGTGCTGGGCCGGGCCAACACGCTGCTGGTGGACAAGACGGGCACGCTGACCGCCGGCCGGCCCAGGACCACCGGCACGCTCACCGCGCCCGGCCGGGACCCCGGCGAGGTGCTCCGGCTGGCCGCGTCGGTGGAGCAGCTGTCCACGCACGTCCTGGCCACCGCCGTGGTACGCGAGGCCCGCGAGCGGGGCGTGGCGCTGAGCATGCCGACCGAGGTGACCGAGGAGCCGGGCCGCTGGGTGAGCGGCCGGGTGGACGGCTCGGTGGTACGGGTCGGCCAGCTCTCGGGGGAACCGCCGGAGTGGGCCGTCGGCCACCGCAGCCGGGCTGAGGAGGAGGGTGTCTCACTGGTCTGGGTCAGCGTGGACGGTGACCCGGCGGGTGCGCTGCTGCTGGCCGACCCGGTCCGGTCGGACGCGGTGGCGACGACCCGCCGGCTGCGGCAGGCCGGCTTCGAGCGGTTGGTGATGCTGACCGGGGACCGACCCGGGGTGGCCGAGCGGGTGGCTCGGGCGGTCGGCGTGGACGACGTGGTGGCGCACTGCTCGCCGGCCGAGAAGGTGGCTCGGGTCCGGGCCGAGTCCGAGCGGGCGGTGACGGTGATGGTGGGGGACGGGGTGAACGACGCGCCGGCGCTGGCCGCCGCGCACGTCGGGGTGGCGATGGGTGCGACCGGGGCGACCGCCTCGGCCGACGTGGCGGACGCGGTGCTCACGGTCGACCGGCTGGACCGGCTCGCCGACGCCGTGGAGATCGCCCGGTACGCCCGGCGGATCGCGGTGCAGAGCGCGCTGGTCGGGATGGGGCTCGCCGTGCTGGCGATGATCGCGGCGGCGGTCGGCCTGCTGCCGCCCGTGGCCGGGGCGTTCCTGCAGGAGGGGATCGACGTGCTGGTGATCCTGAACGCGCTGCGGGCGCTGCGCGGCGGCGTCGATCAAGGCGAGGTCTGGTAGGCGATCCGGGTCCTCGGGGCCCGTCCAACCCCCTTGCGCCCACCTGCCCTTTGATCAGCACCGGGATCGCCTATGTGGGTGGCGTTCGCTGGATGAACGAGGACGCGGACCGGGGGGTCAGGGAGGGGGGTGGGGGGGGGGGGGGGAGGGGGAAAGGAAGACTTCAGGCGCTCGCTGCTTGCCCCATAACTCCT
>NZ_JBTIXF010000078.1:0-29723 GCF_055793945.1 Plantactinospora sp. A48
CCCCCCCCCCCCCCCCCCCCCCCCCCCCCTCCTCCCTCCCCCCCCCCCCCCCCCCTCCCCCCCCCCCCCCCCCCCCCCCCCCCCCCCCCCCCCCCCCCCCCCCCCCCCCCCCCCCGACGCTCCCGGCACCACCGCCGACCAAGGAGCGCGCGTCGGCCGAACCAGCCAGGGGTGACGCGCTCTCCTCGATCATCGGGAGCATCCGGGGCGTATCAGAGCGCGTCCAGGCCGCGCTCGCCGGTACGGACCCGGACCACGTCCTCGACGCCCGTGACCCAGACCTTGCCGTCGCCGATCTTGCCGGTCCGGGCCGCGCCCACCACCGCGTCGACGATCTTCTCGACCTCCATCTCGTCGGTGAGCACCTCGACGCGGATCTTCGGCAGGAACTCCACGGTGTACTCGGCGCCCCGGTACACCTCGGTGTGCCCCTTCTGCCGGCCGTAGCCCTGCACCTCGCTCACGGTCAGCCCGGCCACGCCGAGGGCGTGCAGGGCCTCCTTGACCGCGTCCAGCTGGTATGGCTTGATGACCGCGGTCACCAGCTTCATGTCCAACCCCTCCATTGCTCGAACGTTAGCCGCGGACCTTCTCGGCTACTCCGCTGGTGTCCTCCGCCGTCACGGCCGGCGTCGCGTTGTTGCCCGGCGTCGCGCCGGACCCGATGCCGGCGAGCGCGAACGCCCCGCTGGCGCTGCCACCGCCACCGGCGTTCGAAAGGTCGTAGCCGCTCTCCGCGTGCTCGGCCACGTCGATGCCGTCGACCTCGTCCTCGGCCGAGATCCGGAAGCCGATGGTCTTGGAGATCACCCAGCCGATGACCAGCGCCACCACGAACGACCACACCGTCACCGCGGCACTGGCCGCCGCCTGCCGGCCGAGCTGGGTCAGCCCGCCGCCGTAGAAGAGGCCGTCCGAGGCGCCGATCACGTCACCGATGGCGGAGTTCGCCGAGTTCGCGGCGAACAGGCCCAGCGACAGCGAGCCGATCCACCCGCCCACGAAGTGGACGCCGACCACGTCGAGCGAGTCGTCGAAGCCGAACCGGTACTTCAGTCCGACGGCGAACGCGCAGACCGCGCCGGCCACCAGGCCGAGCAGCACAGCGGCGTACGGTGCGATGAAACCGCAGGCCGGGGTGATGGCGACCAGGCCGGCCACCGCGCCCGAGGACGCGCCGACCAGGGTCGGCTTGCCGTTGCGCAGCCACTCCACCACGATCCAGCCGAGCAGCGCGGCGGCCGTAGCGACCTGGGTGTTGATGAAGGCCAGGCCGGTGACCGAGTCAACGGTCAGCTCGGATCCGGCGTTGAAACCGAACCAGCCGAACCAGAGCAGGCCGGCACCGAGCGCCACGAACGGAACGTTGTGTGGTTTGAAGCTGTCCTTCGGCCAGCCGATCCGCTTGCCGAGCACGATTGCCAGGGCCAGTGCCGCGGCACCGGCGTTGATGTGGACCGCCGTTCCACCGGCGAAGTCCAGCGCGTGCAGCTTGGAGAAGATCCAGCCGCCGCCCCAGATCCAGTGCGCCACCGGTACGTAGACGATCGTGAACCAGCCGAACGCGAACAGCAGCCAGCCGCTGAACTTCGCGCGGTCGGAGATCCCGCCGCTGATCAGCGCGACGGTGATCACCGCGAAGGTGAGCTGGAACGCCAGGAAGACGTACGTCGGAATGCCGATGCCGCTCGGGTTGTCGGTGGTGGCGCCCCACAGCTCGCTCGGAAACGTCTTCGTCCCCAGGTACTGGCTGAAGCTACCGATGATGTTGTTCGTACCCTCGCTTCCGTTGGTGCCGAATGCGAGCGAGAATCCGTAGATGAGCCAGAGCACCGAGATCAACCCGATGGTGCTGAAGCTCATCAGCATCATGTTGAGGACGCCCTTGACCCGGTTCAGTCCTCCGTAGAACATCGCCAGACCGGGCGTCATCAACAGGACTAGCGCAGTCGACACGAGCAGCCACGCGGTGTGGCCGGTATCGATCGTCGCCTCAGGCACGCTGGCCTCCTATCGGTAAAGGTCTCCTCCCAGGTCGGGGCAGCGCCGCCCGTCCGCGGGTTGGCGGAAGCCTTCCGGTGCCCTGTTTCGGGTTCGGTGTCCGCGATGTTTCGAACTAGTCACCGATTGTTTCCGGCCGGTGAAGTTCGCCGCCCGTTCAGCCGTCTGAGCAGCGCCATCCGCCGGACGAAGCGGAGCGGCCCGCCGTCCGGCGTCCGGGTCCGCACGTCCGGTGCGACGGACGTACCCGAAGGTCTCAGCCCGGCCCCGCCGGGACGGGCCCGCCGGCGCGTCAGCTCAGCCACCCAGCGCCCGGTCGTTGAGGTATCGCTGCTCGGGAACGCTGGTGGCCAGCCGGGCCGCCCGGGCGTACGCCGCCCGGGCCTGCTCCGGGTGCCCGGCCATCGCCAGCAGGTGGGCGTGTACGGCGTACAGCCGGTGACTGTGCCGCAGCCGTGGATCGGCCAGCAGCGGATCCAGCAGCGCCAACGCCTCCGCCGGGCCGCGGACGTGCGCGACCGCCACCGCGTGGTTGAGGGTGACCACCGGCCCCGGGGTGAGCGCGTGCAGCATGCCGTACAGCACGTCGATCTGCGCCCAGTCGGTGTCGGCCGCCCGGGGCGCCTCGGCGTGCACCGCGGCGATGGCCGCCTGCAACTGGTACGGACCGACCGGGCCGACTGGCAGCGCGGCCTCCACCAGGGCGACGCCTTCGGCGATGAGCGCGGGGTCCCAGCGTGAGCGGTCCTGCTCGGCCAGCGGCACCAGCGAGCCGTCCGCCCGGGTGCGGGCCGCCCGCCGGGCGTGGGTGAGCAGCATCAGCGCCAGCAGCCCGCTGACCTCGCCGGCCGTCGGCAGGTGCCGGTGCAGTTGGCGGGTCAGCCGGATCGCCTCGGCGGCCAGGGACGGGTCGGTCAGGACGGTCCCGGTGGTGGCCGTGTGGCCCTCGGTGAAGATCAGGTACAGCACCTGGGCCACGGCGGCGATCCGATCCGACAGTTGATCGGCCGAGGGCAGCCCGAACCGGGCCCCGACGCCCGCCAGCCGCGACTTGGCCCGGCTGATCCGCTGCGCCATGGTGGCCTCGGGCACCAGGAAGGCGCGGGCGATCTGGGCCGTGCCCAGCCCCGCGACGGCCCGCAGGGTCAGCGCCACCTGCGACGGACGGGTCAGCGCGGGATGGCAGCAGAGCAGCAGCAGGAGCAGCGTGTCGTCCCGGCCGCCGGTCCCGGCGGCGTCCGCGGCCGGGGCCAGCAGGTCCTCGGACGATGCCTGCCGGGCCACCGCCCACTCCCGGTTCGCCCGGGCACGCTCGGCGCGGCGCTGATCCACCAGCCGCCGGGAGGCGACCCGGATCAGCCACCCGCGCGGATTGTCGGGTACGCCCTCGGCCGGCCACTGCCGCGCGGCATCGATCAGCGCTTCCTGCGCCGCGTCCTCGGCGGCGTCGAAGTCGCCGTACCGGCGGACCAGCGCGGCGAGCACGTGTGGCGCGCAGTCCCGCCACACGTGCTCCAGACCGCTCGCGGTCACTGGTCGTCGCCACCGCCCCACATGACCGGGCGCAGCTCGATCGTCCCGCCGGGCTGGGCGAACCGGGCGGCGATCTGTTCGGCCCGTTGCCGCGTCTCGCAGTCCACGATGAAGAACCCGGCGAGCTGTTCCTTGCTCTCCGCGTACGGGCCGTCGGTGGCGAGGTGCCCCTCCGGGTTCCACCCGTACAGGGTGGCCGAGGCGGGATCGGCCAGCGCCTCGGCGGTGACGAACTCCCCCGACGCGGACAGTTCGGTCAGCAACTCCTCGAACTCCCGGTCGGCCCGCTCGTGGTACGCGGCGGGCTGGGACCGTCCCTCGCTGGTGAAGTGCGAGGTGGGGTGCCCCCACGGGGCGGGGTTGGCGTGGATCAGGATCACGTACTTCACGGCGAAGACCTCCGGTCGCGGCGGGCGGCACGGCGTGCCGCGCCCATCTGGTGGAGACGTCGGAGCCGTTGACCCGATCTCGACACCGGTCGCGGGTCGAAAATCCGCTTCCGGCTCCGACGTACCCGACAGCAGGCACGTCAGGCGATGAGGAGCCATCATGACCAACCGTCCCAACCCGATCGACACCCGCACCCTGCTCACCTGGCTCGCGGCGCAACAGCGGCGCGTGCTGGGCATCCTCGACGGCCTGGCCGAGGAGGATCTGCTGCGTCCGGTGCTGCCCTCCGGGTGGTCCTGCGCGGGAATGGTCCGGCACCTGACGGTCGGTACCACGTTCTGGTTCGCCGAGGTGATGGCCGGCCGACCCGTCGACCGCCGGGGCGAACCCGAGGACGACTTCACGGTGCCCGACGGGATGCCGGCGGCGGCCGTTCTCCACCGGTACCGGGAGCAGACCGGGGAGGTCGCCGCGCTGATCTCCGGGCTCTCCCTCGACACCCCGCCCGCGTGGTGGCCGGACGGCATGTTCGGCGACTGGCGGCTCGACGACCTGGCCGAGGTGCTGCTGCATGTCCTGGTGGAGACGACGTGCCACGCCGGGCACCTGGACGCCGCGCGGGAGTTGATCGACGGCCGGACCTGGGACCACGAGCGCGGACGGCTGACCGAGCCGGCGTGACCCCGGACCCGACGGACCGAGCCGACGCGACCTCGGAGATGGCTGACCGAGCCGGTGGACGGCCAGCGCGGGTGACCGGGCCGGCGGTGTACCACTCGGCCGACCGGGTCGGCCGTCCGGCGGGTGCCGCTCGGCTCAGCCGGGCGTCGAGGCCGTGGGGGTCTCCCGGGGAACCGTCGTGGCCGGCTCCCCGGGACGGGCCGCCCGCTCGTCGGCGTGGGCGATGCGGGTCATCTGGCGCCACAGCACCACCACGAAGATCGCCGACCCGACGAAGGCGAACCAGAACGGCGCGGTCACCCCGTAGCTGGTCGCCAGGACGCCGCCGATCGCCGAGCCGACGACCAGCCCGCCGAACGTACTGATCGTGTTGATGCTGTTGACCCGGCCCTGCAGGTGGGTGGGGACGGCCCGCTGCCGCACGGTGACCGAGGTGGTCCCCCAGGCGAACGCGTGGGCGCCGAACACGAAGAAGATCGCCGAGGCCAGCCACGGCCAGGTGGTGAGCGCCAGCGCGAGGTGGGTGAGCGTTTCGATGATCAGACCGGCCCGCATGATGTTGCCCAGGCTCACCCGCCGGGTCAACCAGCCGTACAGCGCGGTGCCGAGCAGGCCGCCGATCGCCGACATGGTGGTGAGCAGGCCGAACCCGACCGCCCCCAGGCCCAACCGCTGGTGGGCGTAGAGCACCAGGACCGACCAGGCCGCACCGTAGGTGAAATTGAAGATCAGGATGGTCAGGCAGAGGGTACGGACCGCCGGATGCCGGACCGTCCACCGGAAACCCTCGGCCAGTTCCCGCCGTACGCTCGACGCGCCGTCCCCGGTCTCGCGGCGATGCGGCCGGAGCGCGATCCTCGACACCAGCAGCACACCGGCCGCCGCGAGCACCGCCTCGGCGCCGAACGGCCACGCTCGGCCGGCGGCGAACAGGGCCGCGCCGACCGGCGGCCCGGCGAGCTGGTTGAGCGTGATGAACCCGGTCATCAACCGGGCGTTGGCGATCGCCAGGTCGTCCCGGCGCACCAGCATCGGCGCCAGGGTCGCCGAGGTGTTGTCCGCGAAGACCTCGGCGGTGGCCAGCAGGCCCAGCGCGAGCAGCGCCCCGGTCACCGAGGCGTGGCCGCTGACCAGCATGGCCGTGAGGGCCAGCAGCACCACCACCCGGATGCCGTCGGCCGCCATCACGATCCGCCGCCGGTCGAGCCGGTCGGACAGCACCCCGGCGTACAGGCCGAAGACCAGCGGCGGCGCCCAACGCAGCAGCGCGGCCAGGGACACCAGGAACGCGTTGTCGGTGAGCCGCGCCACCAGCAACGGTCCGGCCGCGATCGCGATGCCGTCACCCAGGTTCGTCGCCCAGGAGGAGGCGAGCAGCCAGCGGTAGCCGGTCCCCAACCGCCGTGGGACGACGGCCTCGACAATCCTGCTCACGAGGTCAGGACCCTACTGCGCCCCGCACGTCACGGCACCGCAATATCCAGCGCCCCTCACCGCAGGGCCCACTCCAGGGTGTGCCGCTCGTAGTCCAACAGCCGCAGGTCGCGCATCGGCCGACGCAGGTGGCCCTTGTGCACGATCCGGACGAACGCCGGGTCGCCGGCCGCGGCCATCCGGCGGATGCCCTCGACGTGGTCCACGATCCGCTTGCGCATCGTGCGTACCAACCGGTGCCGGTCCCGGGGGATCAGCCCGTACGCGTCGGCGAACAGCCGCAGCCGACGCGGCCGGTCCGGCCGCTTCCAGCCCAGCGTGTAGGAGTCCCGGTCGCTGAACAGCGGCACCCAGGTCCAGGCCGCGTACGCCACGTCGTAGATCCGGGCGCCCGGCGAGGCCAGGTCGAAGTCGATCAACGCGAGGGTGCCGTCCGGCCGCCAGATCACGTTGTGCGGCGCGGCGTCGTGATGGCAGATGACCTCGGTGTCCGGCGGCGGCGGCCCGAACGAGCGCCACACCGCGTTCGGCGGCGGGGCGAAGCCGTACTGCGCGTCGTGGAACATCCGCAGCATGGTCGCCACCGTGACCAGCGCCTCATCGGTCACCCAGTGCGGCTTGAGGGGATACTCACCGCACTCCCCCTCCAGGTACGACAGCACCTCCCGGTTGCGCTCGTCCATGCCCAGCGCCCGGGGCGAACCGGTGAAGCCGACGTACTCCAGATGCCGGAGCAGGGCGTGTACCGAGGGGGTCCACGGGCCGACATTGCGGCGGACGGTGTCACCGACCCGGACGACGGTGCTGACATTTCCGCCGTGCAGCGGGATCTCCTGCGCGGTCACGTACGGCCTCCCCAGGCGTGGCGCCCGGTCACCCGGTTCCTGCCAGGTCCCGGCACGCTGATCGCTGGCCACCGAGATTACGCGCCCGTGCCCAGCGGCTCGGTTCCGAGCAGCGCGTCGACGAACTGGGCGGGATCGAACGGCGCCAGGTCGTCCGGACCCTCGCCGAGCCCGACCAGCTTCACCGGAATTCCCAGTCGGCGCTGCACGGAGATCACGATGCCGCCCTTGGCCGTGCCGTCCAGCTTGGTGAGCACCACCCCGGTCACGTCGACCACCTCGGTGAAGACCCGGGCCTGTTCCAGCCCGTTCTGCCCGGTGGTGGCGTCCAGGATCAGCAGCGTCTCGTCGATCGGGCCGTGCTTCTCCACCACCCGCTTGACCTTGCCCAACTCGTCCATCAGACCGACCTTGTTCTGCAACCGGCCGGCCGTGTCGATCAGCACGGTGTCCACGCCGCTGTCGATGCCCCGGCGTACCGCGTCGAACGCCACGCTGGCCGGGTCGGCCCGCTCGGGGCCGCGGACCACCTCGGCGCCGACCCGACCGGCCCAGGTCGCGAGCTGGTCGGCCGCCGCCGCCCGGAAGGTGTCGGCGGCGCCCAGCACCACGGTACGGCCGTCCGCCACCAGCACCCGGGCGATCTTTCCGCAGGTGGTGGTCTTGCCCGCGCCGTTGACCCCGACCACCAGCACCACCCCGGGGGTGCCGTCGTGCGGGTTCGCCCGCAGCGACCGGTCCAGGCCCGGGTCGAGGGCGGTCACCAGTTCCTCCGCCAGCAGGGCGCGCAGCTCGGCGCCACTGCGGGTGCCGAGCACCCGGGTCCGCTCCCGCAGCCGGTCGACGATCTGGCGGGTCGCCTCCACCCCCACGTCGGCGGTGATCAGGCTGTCCTCGATCTCCTCCCAGGTGTCCTCGTCCAGCCGGTCCCGGGCGAGCAGGCCGAGCAGGCCACGCCCGAAGACGTTCTGCGAACGGGACAGCCGGTCGCGGAGCCGGACCAGCCGGCCGGCGGTCGGTTCGGGCCGCTCCAGCGCCGGCACCTCGACGGTCTCCGGCGCGGCGACCAGCGGCGGCTCGGTCTCCGGCGGGTAGAGCACCGGAGGTTCCTCGACGATGGTGCCGCTGCGGTCCGCCTCGGCCGCCTCGACCGGCGGCCCGGCCAGGTCCTCCCCGGTCCGGATGTCCGTCTCCGACTCCGGCAGCGGCGGGCGGCGCCGCAGCCTCGGAACCACCAGCCCGAGCGTGCCGAGCGCCAGCACGCCGAGCAGAACCAGGGCAAAGACGAGGTATTCCATGCCCGGAATCCTGACAGATGCCCGCCGTCACGTCCCAACTGGCGCACCCGACGTAAGGAAGGGCCCCCTGTTGTCGCTTCTTGTATAGGAAGGGCCCCTTCCTAACCTGGCAGGTCCCGGGCGCCCGAGCCGGCACAGTGCCGCGCGTCCTACCCGGCAGGGTGGCGGGCGTCCGACCCGGCGCGGTCAGGCCGCAACCCGGCAGGTCCCGGGCCTGATCCGCCCGGACGCACGCGGGTAGCCTTGCCAGCCAGCGTCATCCGGACCGGCTCTCACCGATCGCGGAGGTTCCGATATGCCGTACGTCCATCGCCGTCGCACCGCGCGCCGCCGGCTGCCGTGACACCGGAACTGCTGGTCGGGCCGGTGCTGCGGCGGGTGGTCGACAGCCGGGCCACCATCTGGGTGGAAACCGGCGCGCCCGCGACCGTCCGGATCGGCACCCCGGTCGGTGCCGGCGGTACGGCCGACACCTTCACCGCGTACGACCACCACTACGCGATCGTGGTGGTCGACGGGCTGACGCCGGACAGCTCCACCCCGTACGAGGTGTTCCTGGACGAGCGACGGGTCTGGCCGCAGCCGGGCTCGGACCAGCCGCCGAGCGTGCTGCGGACCCGGGCCGCCGACGACGCGACCCAGCCGGTCCGGCTGATCTTCGGCTCGTGCCGGGAGACCACCCAGCACGCCACCACCCGCCGGCTGCCGCCGGACGCACTGGACGCCTACGCCCGCCGGATGATGGCCGGGCAGGGCGAGCCGCCGGACCTGCTGGTCCTGCTCGGTGACCAGGTGTACGCCGACGAGACGTCGCCACGGATCCGCCGGCTGCTGCGCCGCCGCCGGCGCCGGCCCCGTGGCGCCCCCGCCGACCAGGTGGTCACCTTCGACGAGTACACGAAGCTGTACCTCGAATCGTGGCGCGACCCGGAGATCCGCTGGCTGCTGTCCACCGTGCCGAGCGTCATGATCTTCGACGACCACGAGATCATCGACGACTGGAACACCTCCGCCGCGTGGCGACGCGACATGCGAGGGCAGCCCTGGTGGGGTGAGCGGATCACCGCCGGGCTCGCCTCGTACTGGGTCTACCAGCACCTGGGCAACCTGCATCCGGACGAGATCGCCACCGATCCGGTGTACGCGGCGGTCCGGGCCCACCCGGACGGCACGGCCGCGCTGCGGGAATTCGCGGCCCGGGTGGACGCCGAGGCCGACGAGCCGGCCAGCGAGCGGCCCCGGGAGTACCAGTGGAGCTACGCCCTGGACATCGGCCGTACCCGGCTGGTCATGCTGGACAACCGGTGCAGCCGGGTACTCGACCCCGCCCACCGGGCCATGCTGCCACCCGCCGAGTGGGGCTGGTTCCTGGACCGGGCCCACGGCTCGTACGACCACCTCGTGGTGGGCGCCTCGCTGCCCTGGCTGATGCCGCCCGGCATCCACCATCTGGAGGCGTGGAACGAGCGGCTGGCCGCCGCCGACCAGACCTGGGTGGGTCGGCTGTCCGAGCGGGTACGCCGGACCCTGGATCTGGAGCACTGGGCGGCCTTCAACCGCTCCTTCACCGGCCTGGCCGAACTGTTCGCCCGGATCGGTGGCGGCGACCCGAGCCGGCGGGGGGACCGGGTCGGCGCCGGACCGGCGTACCCGCCACCGGCGACGATCAGCGTGCTCTCCGGCGACGTACACCACTCGTACGTGGCCCGGGCGCTGTTCCCGGCGGACGTGGTGACGCCGGTACACCAGCTGACCTGCTCACCCATCCACAACCAGGTGCCCGCCGCGATGCGCCCGCTGATGCGGCTCGGCTGGTGGCGCGGCCCCGCCCACGCCGTCCGGGCGATGGCGGCGGCGGCCGGCGTACCGCGGTCGCCCATCCGCTGGCGCCGGGCCGCCGGCCCGTACTTCGGCAACGCGGTCACCACGCTGCGGCACAACGGGGACGCCGCCGAGGTCTGGATCGAGGGAACCACCAAGGACGGCACGTTGCGGACGGTCGCCGCCGTCCCACTGCGGACGCAACCCCGACCCGGTCATCCGGCTCCCGGAGCCGGTGATCCGGCGGCCACCGGCGCCGGCACCATCCCGGCCGCACGCGGCAGCGGCACCACCCCGGCCGCCACTCGGACCAACCCGGACCACGGCACCACCGAACCGGCGACCGCGACCAACGGCGCCACCCCGGTCACCGCCGGTCGTACCGCGTCGCCCGTCGATCGCTCGACCCGGACCTCGGGTGCGGACGCCGTCGGAGGCGTGCCGTCCGCAGACGGTGCCCCGCCGGCGGTCGCGCCGGCTGGTGGCGGGACCATGGAACCGGACGGGTCGGACAGCCGGCCATGAAACAGGCCCGGCGGACGGGGGATCTGGTGTACGACGAGGGCACCGCGGCGGACAGCCTGCGGGCGGTGGAGGACGAACTGACCCTGCTGCTGCGCCGCACCCGGACCGTGCCCTGGGACGTGGCCCGGGAGGTGCAGGCCGACCTCGAGCCGAACGCGTACGGCCTGCTGCTCTGGCTGCGACGCACCGGCCGGGTCCGGTTGACCGACCTGGCCGTGCGACTCGGGCTGAGCAAGGGCACGCTG
Source organism: Plantactinospora sp. A48 (assembly GCF_055793945.1). Classification (NCBI taxonomy): domain Bacteria; kingdom Bacillati; phylum Actinomycetota; class Actinomycetes; order Micromonosporales; family Micromonosporaceae; genus Plantactinospora; species Plantactinospora sp. A48. Next base: position 10,774 of record NZ_JBTIXF010000078.1, read on the forward strand.
AGCCGGCAGATCACCAGCCTGGAACGACTCGGCCTGGTCCGGCGCATCCCCGACCCCAATGACGGCCGGGCGGCCCTGCTTGAGCTGACCGCCGACGGTCAGCGCCGGTTCGACGAGGCCCGGGCGGCCCGGATGGGCCAGTTGCGGCGCAGCCTGGAGAACTGGCACCCCACCGACCTGGCCGAGTTCGCCCGGCTGCTCCACCAGTTCAACCGGGGCGGCTGACAACCCCGCTGGAAAGGAAGGGCCCCCTCTTATCGCTTTTTGTATAGGAGGGGGCCCTTCCTAACGGTCCCGGGTCGGCCGGCCGGCCGGTCGTCGGGCGGCCGGTCCTCGGGCGGCCAGTCCTCGGGAGGCCGGTCGTCGGCCGGTCGTCGGGCCGGGGTGGCCCGGGCGCGGCGCGGGGCGTCAACCCCGTCACCTGCCGAATTGCCCCAGCCGGCGTACCGTTGCTTTGGGCAACGAGACCGCTCAAGGCAACGAGAACCAGGACCGCCCGGGCCGACGTCGCTCCGGGCCCGACGGCAGGTGAAGATGAGCACGCAGCCGGTCGATCACGAGGAGTACGGGCCAACCGCCGAGCGGGTGCCGTTCGAGCGCGGCACCGACGGTCCCCGGGTGGTGATGGTGGGCGTGGACGGCAGCCGCACGTCCCTGCGGGCGGCCGCGTACGCCGCCGGGCTGGCCCGCCGGCAGCGGTCCCGGCTGGTGGTGGTCTACGTGGCCGCGCCGATCGGGCTGTCCGCGCTGGCCGCCGGACTGGTCGCGGACGCCGTCCAGGAGACCCATGACGAGCTGACCGCGGAGCTGCGCCGGGAGTGCCGGCGTGGCGCCGACGAACTCGGGGTGCCGATCACGCTGCTGTCCCGCCGCGGTGACCCGTACCTCGAACTCCGGGCGGCGGCCGACGAGTTACGGGCGGACCTCGTGGTGGTGGGGTCGTCCGAACGGGCCGGGCACCGGCTGGTCGGCTCCATCGCCAACCGCCTGGTCCGGTGCGGGCGCTGGCCCGTCGTGGTCGTGCCCTGAGCGCCGCCGGCGGCTGACCCGGGGTCGGGGTGGCGACCTCCGCCGGTACGGACGATCATGCTCGGATGACCTGGACAGCGCCCGAAATCACCCGCATCGACGAACCGTACGTCGCCGACGAGCGGACGATGCTCGACGGCTGGCTCGACTACCACCGGCAGACCCTGTTGCTCAAGTGCGCCGGGTTGACCGCCGAACAACTCAGGAAGGCCAGCGCCGAACCGTCCGAGCTGACCCTGCTCGGCCTGGTCCGGCACATGGCCGAGGTGGAACGCTGGTGGTTTCGGCGCTGGGCCGCCGGGATGGAGATTGGACGCATCTACATCACGCGGGAGAACCCGGACGCCGACCTCACCGACGTCGCCGACGCGGACGCCGAGGCCGACTTCGCGATCTTCACGGCCGAGGTCGAGGCCGCCCGGGCCGCCATGCTGGGTCGGTCGCTGGACGAGACGTTCCGCCGGCCCCGGCGGGACGGCAGCGGCGTGGACGAGATCAGCGTCCGCTGGGTCTACACGCACATGATCGAGGAGTACGCCCGACACAACGGGCACGCCGACCTGCTGCGGGAACGCATCGACGGACGCACCGGCAGCTGACCGGACGTCAGGCACCGAGCACCGAGCACCGAGCACCGAGCACCGAGGAGGTTAAGAAGGGGCCCTTCCTATACAGAAAGCGATAACAAGGTGCCCTTCCTTTCGTCACGCCTCTTCGGCGGTGTTGATGCGTTGGCTGATCACCTGGGTTACGCCGTTGCGCATGGTGACGCCGTACAGCGCGTCGGCGATCTCCATCGTCCGCTTCTGGTGGGTGATGATGATCAGCTGGCTCTTCTCCTGGAGCTGCGCCATCAGCGTGATCAGTCGGCCGAGGTTGACGTCGTCGAGCGCGGCCTCCACCTCGTCCATGATGTAGAACGGGCTGGGCCGGGCCCGGAAGATCGCCACCAGCATCGCGACGGCGGTCAGTGAGCGCTCCCCGCCGGACAGCAGGGACAGTCGTTTGATCTTCTTGCCCGGCGGCCGGGCCTCCACCTCGACACCGGTGGTGAGCAGGTCCTCCGGGTCGGTGAGCACCAGCCGTCCCTCGCCACCGGGGAACAGCACGGTGAAGACCTGCTCGAACTCCCGGGCGGTGTCCGCGTACGCGCTGGCGAAGACCTCCAGGATCCGGTCGTCCACGTCCTTGACCACGGTGAGCAGGTCCCGCCGGGTGGCCTTGAGGTCCTCAAGCTGCTCGGAGAGGAACTTGAACCGTTCCTCCAGCGCCGCGAACTCCTCCAGGGCCAGCGGGTTGACCTTGCCGAGCAGCGCCAGCTCCCGTTCCGCCTTGGCGGCCCGTTTCTCCTGCATGGCCCGCTCGAACGGCACCGGCTCGGGGACCGGCACGCCGTCCCGCTCGGCCGCCGCCACGTCGGCCTCGGTCGGTGGTACGGGTTGTCCCGGGCCGTACTCGGCGAGCAGGGTCTCCACGTCCAACGCGAAGTCCTCGGCCGCCTTGGCCTCCAACTGCTCGATCCGCAGCCGCTGCTCGGCGCGGGCCACCTCGTCCCGGTGTACGGCGCTGGTCAACCGCTCCAGGTCGGCGCCCAACCGCTTCGCCGCGCCGCGTACCTCCTGAAGTTCCGCCTCGCGTCCGGACCGGGCCGCCGCCAGCTCGTCCCGGGTCCGCTCGGCGTCGGCGAGCGAGACGGCCAGCCGGGTCAGCGCCTCCCGGGCGCCGTTCTCCACGGCTCGCGCGATGGCCGCGCCCCGGGCCCGGGCCGCGCGGCGGGCCGCCGCCCGCTCCCGGGCGGCCCGTTCGGCCGCCGCCTGCCGCAGCAGCGAGTCGGCCCGGCCGGCGATGGCCGACACCCGTTCCTCGGCGGTACGCACCGCCAGCCGTACCTCCAGCTCGTTCTGCCGGGCCGGCGGCAGGTACGCGGCCAGTTCGTCGCGCTCCTGCGTGGAAGGCTCGGCGTCCACCGGGGTGGCCTCGGCGAGCCGCAACCGCTCGGCCAGTTCGTCGAGGCCGGCCAGGTCCCGCTCCCGGGCCTGCTCGGCGCGTTCCAGCGAGGCCCCCAGCCGTTCGGTCTCGGCGGCGGCCGACCGGGCCGCGGCGCCCAGCTCGGCGAGCCGGCGCGCGGCCGCGTTGCGCTGACCCTCGGCCTCCCGCCGGACGGCGGCCGCGGCGGCCACCTCGTCCTTGCGGGCCGCCACCTCGGCGCGGGCCTCGGCGAGCTGGTCCCGCAGCTGCGCCATGGTCTCCTCAGCCGTCGTGCGGCGGGCCCGGGCCTCCTCGACCGCCGCCTGCACCTCGATGAAGCTCGGCGCCTTGGCCGATCCGCCGGCCGCCGCGTAGGCGCCGACCACGTCGCCCTCCGGGGTGACGGCCCGCAGCTCGGGGTGCGCCGCCGCCAGCGCCGTCGCACCGGCCAGATCATCGACGAGTACGACGTCCCGCAGCGCGCGGTGCACCGCCGGCCGGATCTGCTCGGAACACTCGACGAGGTCCGGTGCCCAGCGGGCCCCGGCCGGCAGCTCGGGCCGCAGCGCGTCGAGCGAACCGACCATGCCGGGTCCGGCCTCGCCGGCCACCAGCAGGCTGGCCCGCCCGGCGTCGGAGATCTTCAGCAGCCGCATGGCCTCGGCGGCCTCGTCCACGCCGGAGACCGCCACGGCGTCGGCCAGCGCGCCGAGCGCCGCGGCCAGCGCTGCCTCGTGGCCGGGGGCCACGGTCAACAGCCCGGCCAGCCCACCCAGCAGGCCGGGCACCTCGGCGCCCCGGGCCAGCAGGGCACCCGCCCCGTCGGCCCGGCGCAACCCCATGGCCAGCGCCTCCTCCCGGGCCTTCCAGGTGGCGGCGTCCTTCTCGGCGGCCCGCTCGGCGTCCGACAGCGACCGTACGTGCGCGGTGGCCCGCTCGTGCGCGGTCTGCGCCTCGGCGTGCCGGGCGTCCAGGTCCGCGTTGTCCCGGTCCGCCTCGGACGACTCGGCGGCCACCGTGTCCAGCTCGGCCTTGGCCTGGGTGGCCCGGGCCTGCGCGTCGGTGTGCGCGGTGCGGAGTCGTTCGATCTCCTCGGCCGCCGAGGAGGTCCGGGCCCGGGCCGAGTTGACCTGGCCGGTGAGCCGGGCCAGCCCTTCGCGCCGGTCGGCGATGGCCTTGGCCGCGGTGACGAGTTCCCGTTCGGCGGCGGCGAGCTGCCGTTCCAGGTCCTGCCGGCGCTCCACCGCCTCGGCGAGCCGCACCTGGTCGTCGGTGAGCGCCGCCCGCAGCTCCTCCTCCTGCTCGCGGACCCGCTCGGCCTCGGCTGCGAGCTGGTCGGGGTCCCGGCCGGGCCGCTCGTCGTCCGGCGTGGCGTTCATGTGCCGCAGCCGTTCCCGGGCGAGCTGCTCGGTGGACCGGAACCGCTCCTGGAGAGCGGCCAGCTTGTACCAGGTGTCCTGCGCGGCGGCCACCAGTGGGGCGTCCTCGGCCAGCGCCGCCTCCAGCTCGGCCAGCCGGTGCTGGACCTCGGTGTGTTCGGCCTCGACCCGCTCGCGCCGCTCCCGCAGGGCGGTCTCGTCGGCGATCTCCTTGTCGAGGGTGGTACGCAGGGTGTGCAGGTCGTCGGCGAGCAGCCGGAGCCGGGCATCCCGCAGGTTGGCCTGGATGACGGCGGCCCGGCGGGCCACCTCCGCCTGCCGGCCCAACGGCTTGAGCTGCCGGCGCAACTCGGCGGTCAGGTCGGTCAGCCGGTTGAGGTTGGTCTGCATCGCGTCGAGCTTGCGGAGCGCCTTCTCCTTGCGCTTGCGGTGCTTGAGGACGCCCGCGGCCTCCTCGATGAACGCGCGCCGATCCTCGGGCTTGGCGTGCAGCACCGCGTCGAGCTGGCCCTGACCCACGATGACGTGCATCTCCCGGCCGATGCCGGAGTCGGAGAGCAGTTCCTGGATGTCGAGCAACCGGCAGGAGCTGCCGTTGATCTCGTACTCGCTCTCGCCGGACCGGAACATCCGCCGGGTGATCGACACCTCGGTGTAGTCGATCGGCAGCGCGCCGTCGCTGTTGTCGATGGTGAGGGTGACCTCGGCGCGACCCAGCGGTGCCCGTCCGGCGGTGCCGGCGAAGATCACGTCTTCCATCTTGCCGCCGCGCAGCGCCTTGGCACTGTGCTCGCCGAGCACCCAGGCGATCGCGTCGACGACGTTGGACTTGCCCGAACCGTTCGGGCCCACCACGCAGGTGATTCCCGGCTCCAGCTTCAACGTGGTCGCCGAGGCGAAGGACTTGAAGCCCCGCACCGTCAGGGTCTTGAGATACACGTTTCCGATCCTCGTCGCCAGGCGGTCCGGCCGGACCGGCTCGCCGCACCGCGATCCGGGTGGACCACGATCCGGGTGGACCACGATCCGGGTGGACCACGATCCGGATGGACCACCGCCCACCGGCCGGCGCCACCCGGCGTTGTCCGCGCCGCGGTTGTCTCGACAGCGCCCTCGGTATTCCGGGCAGCCTAACCCGGGACCTTCCCGCCCACCGACCAGCGGCACGCCACGGCACCTCGCGCCGATCTTGCCAGATCAGCCCGCCTTCGGCCCGAAGGTGCCGCCCCGCGCGAGGCCGACCCCCGAGCGCGTCCGCGCCCCGCCGGTCCGGAGTGGCCCGGGGCCGGAGTGGCCCGGGGCCGGAGTGGCCCGCCGGGCCGCCGCAGCACGCCCCCACCCCGGCGCCGCCCTCACCACCCCGCCGGCACTCCCACCCGGCTACGCCGCCCCTCACCACCCGGCTACGCCGGCACTCTCCGCCCGGGCACTCCACCGGCACACAAAACTGCGCGCCGCCACTTCGTGGTCGGCGCGCTGGTTGTGTATTCAGTTGTCCGGTCCCGGAGGGCCACCGCTGACGCGGCGACGGCTCAGGTCAGGGCTGGCTCGGTCAGCCGGAGCAGTTCATCCGCCTCGGCCTGTGCGGCGGCGAGTCGATCATTGTCGGCTCGCAACCGGGTGATCTCGAACTCCAGCGCCTGCACTCTGGCACGCAACCGGGTGACCTCGTCGAGCAGACGCCGGTCGGGCGCCGCACCCACGTGGCCGTAAAGGGCCTTCGCCATCTCGTCTCCTTTGATGCGCTGCCGGAAAGGCCGGCCAACGCGCGCCACATCGTCCGCGACTGTCCGCCCCAAGGCTCACGCGGGCACGATTGGGCGCGACTGGCGACACCTCTATATTGGTGCCGCATCCCCGCTTCGTCAAGCTGTCGACGCGCGGATCACTGCCGTGTCAACCGGCCCGACCCGGCCGATCGCCGCAAGACTCGGACGGGATCAGTGTCCGGACACTGGGAATTGTAGTACGAGCGGCGCCATCCATCGGCCATCACCCATCTTTTTGGCCGCCTTATCTCTTCCTTAGCCAGATTGCCGACGCCGCGGTCAGGTCGTAGCGTCCGCACCGGCCGAGCGTGAACGCGAGCAGGAGGAGCGACCCGTGGACGGGTGGAACGACCCGATCGACCCTGACCGGGGTCACCGACGATCGGCGGACCAGCCGGACCGGGCCCCGTGGTTCGACGCGGTGCGCCACTCGCCCGACCCGGTGGACGGGTACCCCTACCAGGAGCCACGGCACCGCCACGCCGAGACCGACCCGTACCAGCCGCGTGACGAGGACCGGTGGCCCGCCGCTTTCCCGGCGGTCGACCGGTACGCCTCCTCCGGTTGGCCGGACGTACCCGGATCCGACCCGGACGGGCAGACATCGGTCCACCGGATGCCCACCGCTCCGGTCGGGTACGACGGCGACCCCTACGGCCACAACCGGGAGTACGGTCGGCCCGTCTCCCCCGCCGGGCGACACGCCGGCGACCGCGAGAGCGCGGCCGCAGGCACCGGCTGGTACGCCACAGGCGCCCGCGACACCGACCGGTACGCCTCCGGCACGGCGTCGTACGCCCCCGGTCCCGGCCGGGACAACACCAGCTGGTCCCGCGCCGGCCAGGGTGACGCCGGCTGGCCCGGCCCAGGACACGACGGTGCCGGCCGGACCGACGCCGGCTGGCCCAGCACAGGACAAATCGGTGCCGGTCGGGACGACGCCGGCTGGCCCGGCGCGGGCCGGGACGTCGCCGGCCACCAGTCGGAGCGCCCGCGCCGGATGCGCCGCCCGGTGCTGCTGGCCGGTGCCGCCGCCACCGCCACGCTCGCCGTGATGGTCGGCGTGGGCGCGATGACGCTGCGGTCGGGCCCGGACCAGGACGCCCGGACCACCGCCGCGACGGACGGCGGGACAACCTCGACCGACGGTACGGACCTGTCCGGAGAGCCGGCGCCGCCCTCCACCGACCCGGCGACGGCCAGCGCGGGTGCCGGGCCGGCCCCGGCCACCTCACCCAGCCCCAGGCGCGTCGCGCCCGCGCCGACCCGCCGGGCCACGTCCGCGCCGCAGCGGGCCGATCGCGGCACGACCCGGTCGGGTTCGAGCACGGGCTCCCGGCCCGGCGTCACCGCCACCGGTCCGGCGACCAGCCAGGAGCAGCAGGTGATCGACCTGGTCAACGCCGAACGCGCGAAGGCCGGCTGCGGGAACGTCGCCGCCGATCCGGCGCTGATGACCGCCGCCCGGCTGCACAGCCAGGACCAGGCGGCACACAACAAGATGTCGCACGACGGGAGCGACGGCAGCACGTTCGACCAGCGGATCACCCGGGCCGGTTACTCGGGCCGCACGATGGGCGAGAACGTCGCGTACGGGTATCCCACCCCGGCGGCCGTGATGGACGGCTGGATGAACAGCCCCGGGCACCGGGCGAACATCCTGAACTGTTCATTCCACGACATCGGGGTGGGTGTGGCCAAGGGATCAGACGGCCGGCTGTACTGGACGCAGGACTTCGGCGGCTGACCCGGCCAGCGTCCGAGCGATCGCCGCGGCCCGGCGGGCGTTGCCTCGGCGGGTCGGCGTCGTTGTCCCGGACGACGGTGGCCGTCGTCCGGTCACCGGGTACCGACCACCACGGCCCGGGAGCCGCCGATGGCGCGCCGTCCACTCGCCGCCCTCGCCGTGGTGACGCTGCTGCCGCTGGCCGGCTGCGGATCCGGCGCCGGGCCCGCGCCCCGACCGTGGCCGACCCGCGCGGCGTTGACCTGGCAGTGGCAGCTCACGGGGGAACCGGACAGCGCGATGCCGGCCCAGGTCTTCGTGTTCGACCCGTTCACCACCACCGCCGAGGTCACCCGGCGACTGGCGCCGCGCCGGCTCCTCGCCCCGTACCGCCGGCTGGTCTGTTACCTCGACGCCGGCCGGTACGAGTTGGACCGTCCCGACGCGGAGCGCTTTCCGCCCGAGGTGCTCGGCACCGCCGTACCGGCCGAACCTCGGGCGGCCCGGGGCGGCGCCAGCGCGCGTTGGTTGGACGTGCGCCGCTGGGACCTGCTGCGACCGATCCTCGCCGACCGGCTCCGGCTCTGCCTGAGCAAGCGGTTCGACGCGGTGGCCTTCGCGGGAACGGACGGCTACCGGTACGACACCGGCTTCCCGCTCGGTCCCGTCGACCAACTCGACTTCGATCGCCGGCTGGCCAGGCTGGCCCACTCGGTGAGCATGTCCGCCGGCCTGGTGGGCGACCTCCCGCAGGTGGCGGAGCTGGTGCCCGAGTACGACTTCGCGCTCGACGCCGAATGCGTGCGGTTCGCCGAATGCGATCTGCTGACGCCCTTCGTCGAGGCGGGCAAACCGGTGCTGCACGTCGAGTACGCGGAGACCGAGGGTGATTTCTGCGCGGTCACCGCGCCGCTCGGCTTCGCCTCCATGCGCAAGAACCGCGAGCTGGACGCCTGGCGTGAGCCCTGCCCGGTCCGGCCGCCCCTCGACCCGACGCCCTCCGACCCCACGCCTTCCGACCCCACGCTCTCCGAACCGGCGCCCTCAGACCTGGCGTCCTCAGACCCGGCACTCTCCGAACCGGCGCCCTCAGAGCCGGTGCCGGAGCGGGCTGGATGACCGTACCGGGATGACGACCGGACCCGAGGCGGCGCCGGGCCGGACGGTGACCGTACCCGGGACAGCCACCGATCCCAGGCAGCGGCCGGACCCGGGACAGCGACCGGCCGCGGCCGGCAGGCATGCCGGGGCCGGGTGCCGCCCCGCACCCGGCCCCGGTCGCGCCCGCCACCCCCACGGGACGGACACGATCCCCCCACCGCACCCGCCACCCCCACGGGACGGACGCGATCCCCCCACCGCGCCCGCCACCCCCACGGGACGGACACGATCCCCCCACCGCGCCCGCCACCCCCACGGAACGGACACGATCCCCCCACCGCCGAACCGGGTCCGCCACCCCCGTGGGCGGACCCGGTCCCCGGCGGCCCGCGACGGTCGTCCATCCTCATCGGACGGCCGGCGCGCGGTCGGACGCCGTCAGCGGACGCCGACCAGCTCCGGTTCGGGCGCCGGCGGGACACTCGGCGAGTCCGGCACGCGCGCCGCGCGCCCGCGCAGGAAGCGCGGGGCCCACCAGTTCGCCCTGCCGAGCAGGGTCATCAGCGACGGCAGGACCACTGCCCGGATGATCGTGGCGTCGAGCAGGATCGCGGCGGCCAGCCCGAATCCGAGCTGCTTCATGTCGATCGTGCTCAGCGTCGCGAAGATCGAGAACACCCCGACCATCACGATCGCCGCGCTGCTCACCACGCCGGCCGAACTGGTGATGCCGTGCGCCACCGCCGCCCGGGTCGGCACGCCCCGCAGCACCGCCTCGCGGATCCGGCTGACCACGAACACGTGGTAGTCCATCGACAGTCCGAACAGCACCACGAACAGGAACAGCGGCAGCCAGGTGACGATCGCGCCCATCGAGGTGAACCCGAGCAGACCCTCGGCCCAGTGACCCTGGAAGACCAGCGTCAGCAGCCCGTACGCGGCGCCGGCCGACAGCAGGTTGAGCAGGATCGAGGTCAGCGCCACCACCACCGACCGGAAGGTCAGCGTCATCACCAGGAACGTCAGTACCAGCACGAAGGCCATCACCACCGGCAGCTTGGCCCGGATGTGCGCGGCGTAGTCCACGCTGCCCGCGATGTCACCCCCGACGGCGTACTCGACGTGCGGCAGGGTGCCGACGGTCCCCGGTACGAACCGGTCCCGCAGTTCGTCGAGCGACCGTTTGGCCTCGTCGGTCCGGCTGGAGTACGGGGTGGCCACCTGAAGCACCGACACGGTCCGGTCGGCCGAGACCTCGATCTTCGGCCCGCCCTGCTCGATCGGCGCGAACAACGGATCGGCCGCGGCCCGTCGGGCCAGGTCGGTCAGCGCCGCCCGGACCTGATCGGCCTCGGCGGCCGGCGCCCGGACCGCGACCGTGTGGCTGGTGCCGTTGCTCGGGAACGCGGCGGTGAGCCGGTCGTACGCCACCATCACCGACGTCGTCCGCGGCAGATCCTCGGGGCCGGGGAACTTGAGCTTCATGCCGAGCGCGGGTACGGCCAGCGCCAGCAGCAGACCGACCGAGATCACCAGGGTGACCAGCGGGGACCGCAGGGCGGGACGCAGCACCGCGGGCCAGAACCGGGGTGCCGTCGGACGCCCGTCGGCGCCCCGGCGCGACGCGGTCAGCCGCCACAGCAGGGGAATCCTCGGCCGGTCCACCCAGCGGCCCAGCTTGGCCAGCAACGCCGGCAGCACGGTGAGCGAACCGATGACGGCGACCGCCACCACCAGGATTGACCCCACGGCCAGCGAGGAGAAGACCACGTCACCGGCGAGGAACAACCCGGCCATCGCGATGATCACCGCGATGCCGGAGACCACGACGGCGTGCCCGGACGTCTCGGCGGCGATCTCCACCGCGTCGAGTCCGGCGCGACCCTTCGCCCGCTCCTCCCGTTCCCGCCGCACGTAGAACAGCGAGTAGTCGACCCCGACGGCCATGCCGATCAGCAGGATCACGCTGGCCGTGGTGTCGGTGGCCGGGACGAGGTGCGAGGCCAGGGTGGACAGTCCCATGGCCGCGGCCACCGAGGAGAGGGCCAGCAGCACCGGTACGCCGGCGGCGATCAACGCGCCGAACGCGACCAGCAGGATGGCCAGGGTCACCGGCAGGCTCAGCAGTTCCGCCCGTTTGAAGTCCTTGCCGAGCGTGTCGTCCAGGGCCTGGCCGATCGACGCCCCGCCGACCTGCTCCACCCGTACCTCCGGGTGGGCGCCCTGCACCGCCGCGGTGGCGTCCAGCAACGGTCGTACCCGGTCCTCGGCGTTCTCCGGGTCCCCGCTGAGGGTCACCGGCACCAGCAGCGCGGTGCCGTCCCGGGCCGGTACCGGCGCGCCGACCGAGGCGACGCCGGTGGTCGCCCGGAGCCGGTCGGTGGCGTCGGTGGCCGCGGACCGGGCCGCGGCCTGGTCGAGGCTGCCGTCCCGGGACGTGATCAGGACGTTCTCCACGGCCGGGTCGCTGAACCTGCCGTCCGAGACGATGATGTTGGCCCGGCCGGCCTCCCCGATCGCCTGGTCCCGATCCGTGGCCTCGGTCAGGCCCGCGGCGTTGCCCCCGACGAAGCAGACCGCCACGAAAACGATCCACATGGCGACGGCCCGCCACGGATGCTCGGCACTCCACCGGGCCAACCGGACGGTCACTGGTCTCTTGCCCATCGCGGGCTCCCCCTCACCTCACGCTGTCGTCCAGTTGAGGCTAGGAACGCGACGGCGGCGGGACATCGGGGAACGCCCCGCGCTCTTCCCGGAACCGGGACCGGGGGTCAACCCCGAGCCGGAGTCCGGGGTCGGGGCTGACAGCGGGGGCAGCTGAAGGACGAACGGTTCATGAACGCCTCACGCCGGATCGGCGTACCGCAGCGGTGGCAGGGCAACCCTTCCCGGCCGTACGCGTCGAGCGATCGGTCGAAGTAACCGCTCTCGCCGTTGACGTTGACGTACAGGGCGTCGAAGCTGGTCCCGCCCTGTTTGGTGGCCGCGCCCAGGACGTCCCGGACGTGTCCGAGCAGCCGGGTCACCGCCGGTCGGCTGAGCCCGTCGGTGGGCCGCGTGCCGTGCAGCTTCGCCCGCCACAGCGCCTCGTCGGCGTAGATGTTCCCCACCCCTGAGATCAGGGTCTGGTCGAGCAGGGCGCGCTTGATCTCGGTACGCCGGCGGCGCACCGCCGCCACGAAAGCGGTGTCGGAGAACTCGGGATCCATCGGGTCCCGCGCGATGTGCGCGATCTCCACCGGCAGTTCGGCGCCGCCGGCCGACACCGCCAACCCGCCGAACGTGCGCTGGTCGACGAAGCGCAGTTCGGGCCCGGTGTCGGCGAAGCGGAACCGGACCCGCAGGTGCGGCTCGTCGACGGTGTCGGGCGGCTGCATGAGCAGCTGACCGGACATGCCGAGGTGCCCGACGACCGCGTCGCCGCTGTCCAACGGCAGCCAGAGGTACTTGCCCCGGCGCCGGACGTCGACCACGGTACGTCCGGCGAGGACCGCCGCGAAGTGGTCGGCGCCGGGCAGGTGCCGACGGATCGCCCGGGGATGACGTACCTCGACCGTGTCGATCCGGCGGCCGGTCACCCAGGTCCGCAGCCCCTGCCGGACGGTCTCGACCTCGGGCAGTTCAGGCACCCGCAGCCTCCGGGCCACTCCCGGTGTCGGCGCGGGCCCGACCGTCGGCGCGGGGCTCGGCGTCCGCGTCATCGTCGGCGCGAGGCTCAGGGGCGGCGCGACCGTCGAGGCCGGCGCGAGGCTCGATGTCGGCGTGCGGCTCGGCGTCGGCGTGATTGTTGTCGTACTCGGCGGGTGCGGTGGGTTCGGTCGACGGGGTGACGGTGGGGTCGGCCACCTGTTCGGAGAGCGTCCGCCAGGCCGCCTCGGCGGCCCGCTGTTCGGCTTCCTTCTTGCTCCGCCCGTCGGCGCCGCCGTACCGGTTGCCCGCCACCACCACCCAGGCGGTGAAGGTCTTCGCGTGGTCGGGTCCGGTGTCGTCGATCCGGTACTCGGGCACGCCGAGGCCGAGCGCCGCGGTCAGCTCCTGGAGGCTGGTCTTCCAGTCCAGCGCCGCGCCCCGGCCGGCCGACTCCGCCATCAACGGGTCGAACAACCGATGGATGACCTTGGCGGTGGGCTCCAGGCCGTACTGCAGGTAGATCGCGCCGAGCAGCGCCTCCAGGGTGTCGGCCAGGATGCTGGCCTTGTCCCGGCCCCCGGTGGCCTCCTCGCCCTTGCCCAGCAGCAGGTACGGCCCCAGCCCGGCCGGGCCGAGCCGGCGGGCCACGTCGGCCAGCGCCCGCATGTTCACGACGCTGGCCCGCAGCTTGGCGAGCTGGCCCTCGGGCAGGTCGGGATGGTTGTGGAAGAGCGCCGTGGTGATCACCACACCCAGCACCGAGTCCCCGAGGAACTCCAGCCGCTCGTTGGTGGGCAGCCCGCCGTTCTCGTACGCGAACGAGCGGTGGGTGAGGGCGCGTTCCAGCAGTTCCGGGTCGAGCGTGACCCCGAACGCCGCCTCCAGATGGCCCACCGGAGCCCGGCGGCGCTTGCTGTGCGTCATGCGGATACCTCGGAGTCGGCCGGGATGTCCCGGACTGGATCGGTGAACATGGCGCGGACCCGGGGCACCGCCGTACGCCGGTGCAGCGCCGCCGCGAGGGCGACCCCGGAGGCGATGTCGGCGCCGTCCGCCCCGCCGTGGCAGACCACCACCGTGCCGTCGACGCCGAGCAGCGCGGCCGCGCGCGGAGCACCCCCGCGCTCGGGTGGGCCGCCGGCCATCGCGTACGCCCCCTCGATGCCCTTGAGCAACACGTTGCCGGTGAAACCGTCGGTCACCACCACGTCGGCCCGGCCACCTCTCGGCACGTCGTACCCCTCGACCAGCCCCACGTAGCGGGCACCGGCGGACAGCGGTTCGGCGGACAGTGCGGCGTCCACCGCCCGGCGGGTCCGGTCGCCCTTGCCGGCCTCGGTGCCGATCGACAGCAGCCCGACCCGGGGGTTCGACACGCCGTGCGCCACCGCCGCGTAGGCCGCGCCGAGCACGGCGTGGCGGACCATGGTGGGTGGTCGCAGTTCCAGGGAACCGCCCACGTCGAGCAGCACCACCGGACCGGCCAGCGCCGGTAGCGTGGCGGCGAGAGCCGGCCGGCGTACCCCCGGCCAACGGCCGAACCCGAGGACGGCGGCCGTGACCGTCGCCCCGGTCGACCCGGCCGAGACGACGGCGTCGGCCGCGCCGGCGACGACCTCGCGCACCGCGGTGCTGACGGTGGTCTCGGCCCGGGTGGCGAGGGTCGGATCATCGCCCATCGCCACGAGCCCGTGCGCCAGCCGGACCGTGACGCGGACCCGGTCGCGCACGGCGAGGGCAGCGACCACCTGGTCGGCCACCTCGGCGGGGCCGACCAGCAGTAGACAGAGGGCGGCGTCGGCCGCCAGCGCTCGCAGAGCGCCGTCAACCACGACGGCGGGAGCATGGTCCCCGCCGAGGAGGTCGACGGCGATCCGCACGGTGTCCGGGTCCGCCGAGGCGACCGCGAGATCGCGGTCGCCGTCGGCGGGTGCCGGAACTCCGGGGAGTCGCCGGGGCGCGTGCGCCCGACCCGCGGTCGGATGCGTCGCGTCCAGCGTCAGACCTCGATGATCTGGCGACCGTTGTACGTGCCGCAGACGCCACAGGCGGAGTGCGGCAGCTTCGGGCTCTTGCACTGCGGGCACGCGACAGTCGCGACCGCCGCGACCTTCCACTGCGCCCGGCGGGACCGGGTGTTGCTGCGCGACATCTTGCGCTTGGGGACGGCCACGGTTACTACTCCTCTTTCAGTTGCGACAGGCCCGCCCAGCGCGGGTCGAGCTGTTCGTGTCGGTGGTCGGCCGGCAGGTCGTCCCAGTTCACCCCGCACTCGGGGCACAGTCCCGGGCAGTCCGCACGGCACAGCGGGTTGGCCGGCAGCGCGAGCACCAGCCCGTCCCGCACCTCCGGTTCCAGGTCGATCAGGTCTCCCTGCATCCGACCCACCTCGTCCTCCCCGGCCGTTTGGTCCGTGGTGCTGTTCTCGTAGGCGTACAGCTCCTGAACCGTCACGGTGACCGAGTCGTTGATCTCGCGCAGGCAGCGACCGCACTCGCCGGTGACCGGGCCACTGACGCTCCCGGAGACGAGCACCCCCTCGGACACCGACTCAAGCCTCAGATCGAGGCTCAGGTCCGCGCCCTCGGGCACGCTGATCAACTCCAGGCCGAGGTCCGGCGGTGCCGGGACCACCCGCTTGACCGTACGCAAGGCACCAGGCCGGCGCGGTAGGTCCCTCGTATCGAGGACCAGCGGCGACCTGGGGTCGAGGTGGGTCGGCAGATTTTTCGGCATAATCAGACTCCGGCCTGGTAGAGGCCGACGTAACAGGTTACCCGAGGGCGCGCCCCGGCGTCGAACCGGGGCTTCCGCACCGGGCTTCCGCACCGGTTTTCGCCGGACCTGCCCACTCTGGGCGGTCAGGCTTGCTCCCGACGTGGGCAGGCCCGGCGAAAACCCGACAATTGGCGTCGGGACACCCCCGGCTCGCTACGGTCGGCCGGGTGGATCGGCTCAAGCGGTCAGAAGGGTAGTGGGCGATCCGCCTCGTCGCCGAACGTTCCGATCTCCCGCAGGGCGTGCATCTTGTCCCGACCCCGCTCTATCGAGGCCAGGGCACGGGTCAGGAACTGCTCGAAGTTGGCCAGGGCGGTGTCGACGTAGTCGTCGACCTCCTCCCGGAGCCGCTGCGCCTCGGTCCGGGCCTCGGCGATGATCCGGGCACCCTCGTGCTCGGCCGACACCGTGATCTCGTTCATCGAGACCAGCCGGGCGTGTTCCGCCTCACCCTCGTTGATGATCCGGTCGGCCTCGCGCTTGCCGGCCTCCATGATCTTGTCGCGCTCCTCCAGCAGGGCGGCGGCCCGACGCAGGTCGGCGGGAAGCTCGGCGCGCAGATCGTCCAGGGCGGCGATCATCTCGCCCCGGTCCACCATGCAGTTGTTCCGGGACATCGGGACGGATCGGGCCGCCTCCACCATGGCGATGAGCTCGTCGATGCGGTCGAGCGGGTCCACCGGTACCTCACTCCTGTCGTTCGTACCCCGAGCGCCGGGCGGCCGCCGGCCGGGCCGATCCCCATCATGTCGACTCCCATGATGCGGCGTCGGACCCGGCTGACCCCGCACCCATGACGCGGGTCCGCCCGACACACATGATGCGGGTCCACCGGACCATGATGCGGTCCGGGTCCGGGAGTCGCTCCGATCGACGGCCGTCCGGCGCGTCGCCGTCGCCCAGTCAGTCCGGTGGCGTCGACAGCCGGCGCCGCAGGGCCCGGTTGACCACGTCCGGGACGTGCGCCGACACGTCCCCACCCCACTTGGCCACCTCCTTGACCAGGCTGGAGGAGACGAAGGAGTAGAGCGGGTTGGTCGGCATGAACAGCGTCTCGACCCCGGCCAGGCCGATGTTCATCTGCGCCATCTTGAGCTCGTAGTCGAAGTCGCTCACCGCGCGCAGGCCACGGACCAGGACATTCGCCTCGTACGTCCGGCAGAAGTCGACCACCAGTCCCCGGAAGGCGTAGATGTGTACGTTTCCGAAGGTCCTGGTGACCTCACCGAGCATCTCGATCCGCTCGTCGACGGTGAACAGGCTCCGCTTCGACTCGTTGATGAACACCCCGACAATGACCTCGTCGAACAGCCGGCTGGCCCGGCCGAAGATGTCGAGGTGACCGTTGGTCACCGGGTCGAACGACCCGGAGCACACCGCGCGTCTCATGATCGACGACCGTACCAAAGGGTGGACTCGCCGTACCGGCGGCTTCGCTCCGCAGTGATGCCATGCACCCAGGTCACCGGCCCGGACCGGGTGGACCGCTCGACCACCACCATGGCGTCCGGGGCGAGCCAGTCCACCGCCACGAGCGCCGCGAGGACCGCGTTCAGTTCATCTGTGGACAGCGCGTACGGCGGGTCGGCGAAGACCACGTCGTACGGGCCGCCTTCGGGGCCGGCCGCCAGCACGCCGGACACCGGCGCCGCGGCCAACCGCACGGCGGGCGCCGCCCGCATTGCCGCCACATTTTCCCGGATCGTCCGCGCCGCCCGGGCGTCGGACTCGACGAGCAGGACGTGCTCGGCCCCTCGCGAGTACGCCTCCAGGCCGACCGCCCCGGATCCGGCGTACAGGTCGGCGAACCGGGCTCCGTCGAGATCAGTCGATGCACTCAGGGCGTTGAACAGCGCCTCCCGGACCCGGTCGGAGGTCGGTCGGGTGCGCCCGCCGGGCGGCGCGGCCAGTCGTCGGCCACCCAGGGTGCCGGCCACGATCCGGGTCATCGACTGCGCTCCTCCTGAGGTCGCTACGACGATACGGGTGTGACTGGAGTGGCGATACATCACCCTCAGTCATGGATGGACGGGGGAACCCTACACGCATAGTCGAACGAATATCACGAATGCATAACATCGGCCTTAGCGGCTCCTGAAGATCGCGCCAGCCCCACGGTAGCGGCTAAGGTCTGGCGCTGTGCCGGCTGCGGGTTGCCGGCTTACGGCGTTGGGGAGGCGTCGTCGCAGGTCCCACCGATACCGGTGGTGACCTCCTGCACCGCCCCACGCGCCGCGCCCCGAACGCTTCCACCCCTCAGGAGTCACGCGTGATCCGTCCCAAGCTGTCGCTCCGGCGACCGCTCGCCGTCGTGGGGGCCACGCTCGCCGGCCTCACGGCCGCGGTCGCGGTAGCCGCCCCGGCCAGCGCCCACTGGACCGAGCCTTCGGGCACGGCGACCTGCATCGACGGCGAGTGGGTCGTCAACTGGACCGTGAAGAGCATGGTCCACTACAACGCGACGTCGTTCCGGCTGCGGGAGATCAACCTCACGCCCGCCGGCACCACGCTGACCGGGTTCGAGACCGGCCAGGACTACGCCGTCAACACGCCGCTGCACGGCGTCCAGAAGGTCCCCGCCGGCGCGGATTCGGCGACCCTGACCGTGGCCGCGACCTGGAGCGACGGGTACGCGGAGACCAAGGGCCACACGGGAACGGTGAAGCTCGAGGGCGACTGCCACCCGACCTCGACCCCGAGCCCGAGCCCCAGCCCTTCCGAGGCCACCCCGAGCCCGACGCCGACTCCGAGCGAGACCGCCACGCCGCCGGCGCCCACCACCGCCCCGACGGCCAGCTTCGCGTCGGACTGCGACGGCGTCGTCACCGTCACCCTGGGCAACGGCAATGACGCCACCGCGCCCGCGAAGCTCACGGTGAAGGCGACGGGCTTCAGCGAGGAGGTCACGCTCGCGCCGGGCGAGACCAAGGCGCTCAAGGTCCCGAGCAAGGCTGGCAAGATCACGGTCAGCGAGGGCGACAAGGCCATCGGCGACTCCTACACCTGGACCCAGCCCGAGGACTGCGTGAAGCCGGGCGAGCCCACCGCCGGGTACGAGTCGACCTGCGACAAGCTCGTCTTCGGGTTCGCGAACCCCAAGGACGGTAAGGCCTTCGAGGTCACCCTCACCCCGAACAAGGGTGACGCCCAGACCAGGACCGTGCAGCCCGGCGCCACCGAGATCATCGAGTTCAAGGCGTTCGATGGCCTGGTGGTCACCCCCAAGGCGGACGGCCTCGACGACACCACTCCGATCGCCTGGGAGAAGCCGAAGGACTGTGACGCCGCCCCGGGTACCGGTGGCGGTGGGCCGAGCCTGCCACTGACCGGTGTCGCCGCCGGTGGCATCGCCGCCGGTGCGGTCGCCCTGCTCGCCGTGGGTGCCGTGCTCTTCTTCATGGCTCGCCGCCGACGGATCCGCTTCACCGCCTGAGCCAGACAACTCGGCGGCTGATCCGCTGAGCTGAGCGTCGGAGGGGGGGGGGGACCACAAAAGTAAAACAACCCCCCCCCCTTCCCCCCCCTACCCCACCCCCCCCCCCCCCCCCCCCTTCCCCCCCGCTCTTG
>NZ_JBTIXF010000079.1:0-28380 GCF_055793945.1 Plantactinospora sp. A48
GGGCGGGTGTCTTGTGTTCTCTCTTCTGGTCCTCCCTTTTTTCCCGAACACTCGGGACACCCCCAACAAACCCCTTAAAAGGGGGCTGGCGCCCCCCCCCCCCCCCCCCCCCCCCCACTGCTCGTACGGCTGGATTGTCAGCGCCGGGAGGTGGCCTTCTTGGCCGGCGCCTTCTTGGCGGTGGTCTTCTTCGCCGCCGACGTCGCCCTGGTACCGACGGTCTTCTTGGCGGCCGTCTTCGTGGCCGCGGTGGTCTTCTTCGCCGTCGTCTTCTTGGCGGCGGCCGTCTTGGTCGCCGCGGTGGTCTTCTTCGCCGTCGTCTTCTTCGCGGCGGCGGTCCTGGCCGGCGCCTTGGCGGCCGTCTTGGTGGCCGTCTTGGTGGCTCCGGTGGTCTTCTTGGCGGCGGCCGTGGTCTTCGGCACCCGCCCGCTGGCCACCATCTCCTTGAACCCGGTTCCCGGCTTGAACGCCGGCACCGATGTCTTCTTGACCTTCACCGGCTCTCCGGTCCGGGGGTTGCGGGCTGTTCGCGCCCCGCGTACCCGCTTCTCGAAGCTTCCGAAACCGGTGATCGCCACCTTGTCGCCCTTGGCGACCGCTGCCTGAATCTCCGCCAGGACCGCGTCGAGCGCCGACGTCGCCGTCTTCCGGTCCCCGAGGCGATCCGTGAGCGCCTCGATGAGCTCGGCCTTGTTCACGACTTCCTCCTGATGTGCAACTGGACTCAACGCGAGCCATTCTGCGCGCACCGTATGCCCTGTGACCGGCAGAAACAAACATCTGCTCCAAAAAAGCCCTTGTGTCGCAACGGATTCTCACCGCCCGGATCACGGGCTCGGGCCGGAAGACGTGGTGGGGTAGGCGATTCACCGGTACCGCGGGCGCCGGTGGAAACGCGCCCGCGGTCGGCTCGAACCGCTATCCCGCGACCGGGAGGAAGTCCGGACGGGTCCGCTCGAAATCGGTGATCAACGATTCGTTTCGCAGCGTGAGTCCAATGTCGTCCAGCCCTTCCAGCAGGCGCCAGCGGCTGAAGTCGTCGAGCGGGAAGGGCCAGCGGAGGTCTCCGGCCCGTACCTCACGCAAGATCAGATCTACCGTCACAGTGGCCGATGGGTCACTTTCGGCGAGATCCCACAATTGCTCGATCGCGCTCAATTCCAACTCCACCGGCAACAGCCCTTCCTTGAGGGAGTTGCCCCGGAAGATGTCGCCGAAGCGGGGCGAGACCACCGCCCGGAAACCCCAGTCCCGCAACGCCCACACGGCGTGTTCCCGCGATGACCCGGTGCCGAACTCGGGGCCGGCCACCAGAATCGACGCACCCGAATAAGCGGGGTTGTTGAACACGAATTCGGGATCCTGCCGCCACGAGTCGAACAGCGCGTCGGCGAAACCGGTCCGGGTGATCCGCTTGAGGTAGACCGCCGGGATGATCTGGTCGGTGTCCACGTTGGATCGACGCAGCGGCATGACCTTGCCGCTGTGTACGGTGAGCTTCTCCATGTCGATTCCTTCCCGTCTACAGGTCCGCGGGCGCGGCCAGCCGGCCCTGCACCGCCGTCGCCGCCGCCACCTGCGGCGACACCAGGTGGGTACGACCGCCCCGGCCCTGCCGGCCCTCGAAGTTGCGGTTAGAGGTCGACGCGGAGCGCTCCCCCGGCCGCAGGGTGTCCGGGTTCATTCCCAGGCACATGGAGCAGCCGGCGAACCGCCACTCGGCGCCGGCGTCCGAGAAGACCTTGTCCAGCCCCTCGGCCTCGGCCGCCTCCCGGACGGCCGCGGAGCCCGGTACGACGAGCATCCGTACCCCGTCGGCCACCCGGCGCCCCCGGATCACGTCGGCCGCCGCCCGCAGGTCCTCCAGTCGGCCGTTGGTGCAGGAGCCGAGGAACACCACATCCACCGGCACGGACCGCAGCGGCGTACCGGGCCGCAGGTCCATGTACTCCAGCGCCCGCCGGGCCGCCGCCTGCTCCTGTGGGCTGGTCATCTCCGCCGGGTCGGGCACCGACTCGTACAGCCCGACGCCCTGCCCCGGGTTGGTCCCCCAGGTGACGAACGGGCTGATCCGGCTGGCGTCCAGCAGCACCTCGGCGTCGTACCGGGCGTCCGGATCGCTGGCCAGGCTCCGCCAGTACTCGACGGCGGCGTCCCACCGCTCGCCCGTCGGGGCGTGCGGCCGACCGCGCAGGTACTCGAAGGTGGTCTCGTCCGGTGCGATCATGCCGGCCTTGGCGCCCCACTCGATGGACATGTTGGCCACCGTCATCCGGCCCTCCATGGAGAGCCCCCGGATCGCCTCGCCGCGGTACTCCACCACGTACCCGCGGCCACCGCCGGTGCCGACCTGGGCGATCAGGGCCAGCACGAGATCCTTCGCGGTGACGCCCGGGGCGAGTTGGCCGGTCACGGTGACCGCCATGGTCTTCGGTCGCTGCTGCGGCAGGGTCTGGGTCGCCAGGACGTGTTCGACCTCACTGGTGCCGATGCCGAACGCCAGCGCCCCGAACGCGCCGTGGGTGGAGGTGTGCGAGTCCCCGCAGACGATCGTCAGGCCGGGCTGGGTGAGCCCCAACTGCGGACCGATCACGTGCACGATGCCCTGCTGCTCGTCGCCGAGGGCGTGCAGCGTGATGCCGAACTCGGCGCAGTTGTCGCGCAGCGTCGCCAGCTGGGTCCGGGAGGTCGGATCCGCGATGGTCAGCAGGTCGCCGCGGCGGGTCGACGCGGACGGATCGGCGTACCCGGTCGGGGTGTTGTGGTCCTCGGTCGCGACGGTCAGCTCGGGGCGACGGACCTGGCGGCCCGCGGCCCGCAGGCCGTCGAACGCCTGCGGGCTGGTGACCTCGTGCACGAGATGCAGGTCGATGTAGAGCAGGTCCGGCTCGCCCTCGGCCGCGCGCACCACATGGGCATCCCAGACCTTCTCGGCCAGCGTCCGAGATCGTTGATGTTTAGTGGCTTCCACCATCTGGACATCCTAAAGTTTGGGAGGTAGGTTTCGGCTTGTGGGACACAGTATGAGCGGTGTCGGCGTCCTCGACAAGGCGGTCGTCATCCTTGCGGCCTGCGTGGACGGCGCGAGCCTGGCCGAACTGGTGGAGCGCACCAAGCTGCCCCGGGCCACCGCACACCGGCTGGCACAGGCACTGGAGATTCACCGGATGCTGGTCCGGGACACCCAGGGCCGATGGCGTCCCGGCCCCCGGCTGGGCGAGCTGGCGAACGCCGCGCCCGACGTCCTGCTGACCGCGGCCGAGCCACTGCTCACCGCCCTGCGGGACGCCACGGGCGAGAGCGCGCAGCTCTACCTGCGCCGGGCCGACGAGCGGATCTGCGTGGCCGCCGCCGAGCGGGCGAGCGGGTTGCGCGACACCGTACCGGTCGGCTCGGTGCTACCCATGACCGCCGGCTCCGGGGCCCAGGTCCTGCTCGCCTGGGAACCGCCCGAGGCGGTGATGCCACTGCTGCCACGCTGCAAGTTCACCGGCCGCACCCTCGCCGAGGTCCGGCGGCGCGGCTGGGCGCAGAGCGTCGCGGAACGGGAGGCCGGGGTGGCCAGCGTCTCAGCCCCGATCCGGGACCGCACCGGCCGGGTGATCGCCTCGATCAGCGTCTCCGGCCCGATCGAACGCCTCGGCCGCCGCCCCGGCGACCGCCACGCCATGGCAGTAGTCCGCGCCGGCCAACGCCTCAGCGGCCTCTAACCCCACCCAACCCCCCCGCTCCCCCCACCCCCCCGCTACCCGGGTTGATCATGAAGTTAGCGGTCGATTTAGAGATCGAATTGACCGCTAACTTCATGATCAACCCGGAGTGGGGGTTCGGGTGGGGTCCGGGTAGGTGGGTGCGGGGGGGTGGGGTTTTGGGAATGGCCGGACAGGGTGGGGTCGGGCCGGGCACAATGAAACGGCCCGCATCAGCGAAGTGATGCGGGCCGTGAACCGTAGCCCCGACCGGATTCGAACCGGCGCTACCGCCTTGAGAGGGCGGCGTCCTAGGCCGCTAGACGACGGGGCCAGGAACTTCCGTTTGTTGATCTCGCGATCAACGGTGCTGGACTCTACCAGAGAACCAGCTACCGGCGCCCTCGCGGGCATCGGTGGCTGGGGTACCAGGACTCGAACCTAGACTAACTGAACCAGAATCAGTCGGGCTGCCAATTACCCCATACCCCATCGGCGCTTGCCGCGCCGGATCTGAACTCTACCGGACCGGTATGGCCCGACCAAATCGACCCCCGGAAACCGGTGCTGACCAGCGCGGATACCGGACCGCCCAACCTCGGGCACCAGCAACCAGCACCGGCACCGGCACCGGACCCTGACGCCGGCACCAGCACCAGCACCGGACCCCTGACGCCGGCACCGGCACCAGCACCCCTGACCCCGGGGGCGCCTGACCCAGGTCCCGGCGCCCGGTGACCCTGAGGGCTTCTGGTCAGGGGTTCCGACGCCCGGTCAGTCCATTCCCACCACCGGATTGGACAGTTCACCGATGCCCTCGATACGCACCGCCACGGTCTCGCCACTCACCAGCGGACTGACCCCGGCCGGCGTCCCGGTGAGGATCACGTCCCCGGGCAGCAGCGTCATGACATGCGAGATGTACGACACCAGTCCCACGACGTCAAAGATCATGTCCTTGGTACGGCCGAGCTGGCGTACCTCCATCTCGTCCGGCGGGCGACCGACCTCACAGCGGACCTCCAGATCCGAGACGTCGAGGCCGGTCGTGATCCACGGGCCGAGCGGGCAGAACGAGTCGAAGCCCTTGGCCCGGGTCCACTGCCCGTCCGAGCGTTGCAGGTCCCGCGCCGTCACGTCGTTACCGCAGGTGTAGCCGAAGATGGCCCGCTCGGCGGCGGTCCGGTCGGCCCGGCGGGCGCCCGGCGGGCCGATCACCACCGCGAGTTCGGCCTCGTGCTCCACCTGCCGGGACGCCGACGGCAGCCGGATCGCGTCCCGGGGCCCGATCACCGAGGTTGACGGCTTCAGGAACAGCAGCGGCTCCTTGGGCACCTCCACACCGTGCTCGGCCGCGTGTTCGGCGTAGTTCCGCCCCACGCACACCACCTTGCTCGGCAGGATCGGCGAGAGCAGCCGGATGTCGGCCAGCGCCCAGCGTTGCCCGCTGAACGAAATCTGGCCGAACGGGTGGCCCTCGATCTCGGCGATCGTGAGGGCGTCCGGACCCGCGTCCGGTTCGCCCTCGACGGCACCGAACGACATTCCCTTGGGATGAGCGAAACGAGCGATACGCACCCGGCCAATCTAGCCGCACCCAGCCGGCGGCCACGCCGGAGCGCCGCACCGGACGTACCCAGGCCGGACGACGCGCACAGCCGGGCCGGACGGCGCGCGCACCCGGACAGCGCCGCCGCACTACCCGGACAACGCCCACATTCCCACCCGGATCACGGAGGGTACGCACCGAAGCGGCGCAGAGTAACGCGCCGACCTGGTTGGCGCACCGGGTTCAGCCCTTCCGGGGGGCCACCGCCGGCCACCCGCCTAGCGTCGGCCCCAGGGAGGAACGACGATGCGCGCATCGAAAATCGGGGCCAGTCTGCTGGCCGTACTGGCCGCGAGCGGCCTGTCCATGCTGATCACGCCCGCCACAGCGGCCCGGGCGGCACCATCGACCGTGACGCTCGCGGTGGTGCCGGTCGGGAACGTCTCACCCTCGTACGAGGTCCAGATCAGCAACCGGACGATCACTTCGGTGAACACCACGGTCCGGCAGGAGTTGCCGGTTGGCCTGTCCCCCATTGCGATCAGCCACGGCGGGCATCCGGAGCCGGCGGCCAGCGGTGACCGTACCCTGCTGACCTGGCGGGTCCGGGTCCCGGCCGGCCGCACCGAAACGGTGAGCGCGACCATGCCGAAACCGCAGGCGGATCTCGACCTGGCCGCTCCGGCGTGCGTTTTCACCACCGGCATCTCGGTGCCGGACGACTGCGCGACGGCGACCTGGCGGCCATCGGGTGGCTTCCTGGCCTCGGGGTCGGCGCCCGGGTGGCGGCGTCCCGCCGTACTCGGGCTGATCGGGGCCGTGGTGCTGCTGGCCGGCGCGCTGGTGCTGACGGTGCGGGCCTGGCGGCGACGGGTGGTGCGGCGACAACGCGCGACCCGGCAACTGATCGCGCTCAGCGAGCCGAACGTCTATCCCCGACCGCCCCGCGCCGCCACGCCGACCCTGGTCCGACCGGCCCGTGGCCGGCCACCGCTGTGGGCCACGATGGCGGCGCTGCTGCTGGTCATCGGGGCCGTCTCCGGAAGCGCGTTGTGGCTGGCCACCGAGCGGGTGAGCGCCGTGCAGGGCGCTCGCCAACCGTCCAGCGGGGCCTGGAGCGGGTCGGCGGTGCAGGGCAGCCTCGGCGAGCCGTTGCACGAGTCGGTGTTCGAGTTCACCGTCTACCAGGTCGCCTGCCCGGCGGGCCGGGGTTGCACGGTGACCGTGGGGGTGCGCAACGCCTCCGACCGGGGGCAGCGCTGGTACGCCGCGATGCAGCGGGCGTACCTGCCGGACGGCAACTGGGTGAGCGCCGACGAGGCGGCGACCCGGGTGGCCAACCTGGCCCAGGACCGGTTCGGGGATCCGATCCCGCCGGGCGAGCGGCGCATCGTCCCGCTGGTGTTCCCGACCACAGGGGGTCAGCAGCCCACCCAGGTCGAGCTGCGTAGCGGCGTGTTCTCGGCCGGCGCCCGGGTCGATCTGCGCTGATCCGCCGGTGCGTACCCTGGGCAGGTGACCTCAGCCGCAGCGACCGACGCCGGGTCCGGGGCCGTCGGGGGTACGGATCGGGCCGGCGCGGTGGTCGTGCTCGACGCGGCCTCGTGGCGGGCCCGCCGCCGGGCCCACGAGACGCGGGTCGACGCCTGGCTGACCCCGCACCTCGCCCGCCGCCAGGCGGGCCGGAAGCATCCGGTGGAGGACTTCCTCTTCACCTACTACTCGCACCGGCCGGCGCAGTTGCGCCGCTGGCACCCGGGCGCCGGCGTGGCGCTCGCCGACGTCGACGCCGCCGAGTTCGGCCCGGACTATCGGAACGGGCCCACCGGGGTCACCCTCGACACCGCGGCGGTACGCGCCAGACGCGCCGACTCGATCGCGTGGATCCGTGCCCTGCTGGCCCGCACCGCCGCCCGGCCGGCACACCTGGGCTGCTTCGGGATGCACGAGTGGGCGATGGTCTACCGGCAGAGTCCGGCGGAGGTCCGGCACAACGCGTGGCCGCTGCGGCTGGGCCCGGACGCCACGGCCCGGACCGTCGAGGAGAACCGGATCCGGTGCAGCCACTCCGACGCCTACCGGTTCTTCACCGAACCCGCCCGACCGCTGAACCTGCTGCGGCCGAGCCGGGAACGGCAGCACGACCTCGAACAGCCGGGCTGCCTGCACGCGAACATGGACCTCTACAAGTGGGCGTACAAGCTCTCCTCGCTGGTGCCCAGCGAACTGGTGGCGGACTGCTTCGAACTGGCCCGGGAGATCCGTACGCTGGACATGCGCGCCAGCCCGTACGACCTGGCCGACCTCGGCTACCCGCCCGTGCGGGTGGAGACGCCGGCCGGCCGGGCCGAGTACGCGGCGGCGCAGCGCGACTTCGCCGAACGAGCCGCACCGCTACGCGCCCGCCTGCTCGCCGCCCTCGACTGAGGCGAAAGGAAGGGCACCTTCTTATCGCTTTTTGTAGAGGAAGGGCCCCCTCTTAACGCTCGTGTCCCGGGCGTCGCCAGCCGGACCCTGATCGTGGTCGGCCGCGCGTCGCAGCGGGCTCGATGGCGTGCGCCAGCAGCGCGGACGACACCAGCGTTCTCCGGTACGGCGGACGACACCGGCGCTCCCCGGTACGGCGACCGCACGGCCGTACCGGACGCTCAGGCCGGTCAATTAACGCCGGTGCCGGTTAATAGGGGGCCCTTCCTCTACGAAAAGCGATAACAAGGTGCCCTTCCTTACCTGCCGCCGATGTGGTGGAGCAGGAAGTCGCCGGCCGCGGTGAAGGCACGGATCTGGTTTTCCCGCTTGGTGAATCCGTGGCCCTCGTCCGGAAACGTCTCGTACCGCACCTCGACACCCCGGTCGCGCAGCCGCCCCACGATCTGCTCGCTCTCGGCCGGCGGTACCCGGGGGTCGTTCGCGCCCTGGATGACCATCAGCGGCGCCCGGATCCGGTCCGCGTGCGTGATCGGCGATCGGGTGATCAGTTGGGCGGCGTCCCGGTCCGGATCGCCGATCCGGGTCGCCACCAGGGTCCGCCAGGTGGGCGGCGAGCTGTTGGCGAGGGTGATCAGGTTGCTGATTCCGAACAGGTCGACGCCCGCCGCCCAGCCGAGTTCGGGCAGCCGGCTCAGGCAGGTGAGCACCGCGAAACCGCCGTACGAGCCGCCGAACACCGCGATCCGCGCCGGGTCCACCCAGTCCTGCTGTTGCAGCCAGGTCGCCACCGCGGCGAAGTCGCGCAGGTCCACCCCGCCCCAGTCGCGGTTGATCGCCTCCTGGTAGGTCCGGCCGTACCCGGTCGAGCCACGCACGTTGGGTGCCAGTACCGCGACGCCGCGATCGACGAGGTACTGGTAGAACCCGTCGTGCAGGTACGCGGGCCGTTCCTGCCAGGTGGGTCCGCCGTGGATGGACAGCACCACACCGACCGGGCCGCTGGCGCCGACCGGCCGGTAGAGCCAGGCCGGCACCGAGTGTCCCTCCGGGGATGGGCAAGCCACCAGCGTCGGTTCGACCAGCGTCGACGGGTCGACGCCGCCGGGAACGGCCTCGGTCAGCCAGCGCAGCTCGCCGCCGTCCAGGTCGACCACCGCGATGTTCGCCGGACGGGTGGCGGTGGATATCCGCAGTACGGCGAGCCGCCCGTCCGCCGACAGGTGCAGTTCCCCCGCCGCGCCCGCCGGCAGGTCCGGCATCGGCAGGTCCGCACCGGTGGACAGGTCCCGGCCGCGCAGGCGGTCCACGCCGTCCTCGTTGACCAGCCAGACCAGCACCCGGCCGTCCGCGGACAGGGCCAGGTCCTCGATGTCCCGGTCCGGGGTGTCCCACCAGGACAGTTCGCCGGTTTCGGGGTCCATCACGGCCAGTCCGGTGAATTCCCGGTCGGCGTCGGTGAGCACCAGGAAGCCGGAGCCGTCGGGCAGCCACGGGCCGAGCCAGTAGGTGCGGACCCGGTCCTCGGGGATGAGTCGTACGGCCGGCCCGCCGTCCACGGGTAGCACGTACAGCACCACGTCGGTGCCGGTTCGCCACTGCGCGGCGGTCAGCCGGCGGCCGTCCGGGGCCCAGTAGCCCGGCTGCATCCGGCCACCGTCCGCGGGCAGCCGGCGGGTCTCGCCCGTGTCCAGGTCACGCAGCAGTACGTCCTGGTCCTGCGGCACCCGGTCATTTCCCGCGTACGCCAGCAGCCGGCCGTCCGGTGAGCACGGCGGACCCATCGCGGCGTCGAACTGCACTGCGGGCGCGTCGGTCAGCGGCTCCGGTTCGCCGCCGTCCAGCGGCACCCGATACAACTGGCGGTACTCGTCGCCGTCCGTGTCCGCGAGGAAGAACAGCGATTTCCCGTCCGGGTGCCAGTCCAGCCAGCGCACCGTCGAATCGGTGTACGAGGTGAGTCGCCGCTCAGGTCCAGTACCATCCACCGACCGCACCACCACGTTGAACTGCCCGTTTGCGTCATCCGCATAGGCCACCATCGAACCGTCCGGCGAAAGCGCCAGCGTGGGCGCGTACCGCAGCGTTGGCTGGAAGTCCCGGTATTCAGGCATGTGGCGAGCCTACCGATGTCCATCAAGTTTTCTGCGGCACGGCCAACGGTCAGGAAGGGACCCTTCCTATACAAAAAACGATAAGAAGGTGCCCTTCCTTTCAGCGCAGTGGGAGCGAGGCCAGCTCGGCGCGGCTGGTGACGCCGAGCTTCGGGTACGCCTTGTAGAGGTGGTACGCCACGGTCTTCGGGCTGAGGAACAGTCGCGCGGCGATGTCCTTGTTGGTCATTCCCTGCCCGGCGAGCCGGGCGATCCGCAGTTCCTGCGGGGTGAGGGCCGCCCCGACCGCCCCGACCATCCCCACCGGACCAGCGGGACCGCTGGCCCCGACCGGACCGCCGGCCCCGACCGGACCGCCGGCCCCGACCGGACCACCGGCCCCGAACCGAACGCCCGCCTCGAACTGACCGACCGCGGCAGCCGCGCCGTGCGGACCGAACGGCCCGGCCCGACCGGCGGCCGAGGTCGCGGTTGCCGGCGGGACGCCGGTGGCGGCCAGTTCGGCGCGGGCCCACGCCGCCCACGGTGGCGCGCCCAGCTCGTCGAAGGTCCACCCGAGCCGTTCCAGCCGGGCGCGTGCCTCGGCCCGGCGCCGGGACCGGCGCAGCCACTCGGCGTACAGCAGCTCGGTGCGGGCCTGCTCGAACGGCCGGGCGGCCAGGTCGAGTGCGCGCAGGTGATCCTCCTCCGCGCCGGAGAGCAGGGCGCGACACCGGTACACCAACGAGTGCGCCCACGGCGAGCCGACCCGGTCGGCCCATTCGGTGAACCGGTCGAGGGCCGGTCGGGCCAGTTCGGGCGTCCCCGCGCGGACGGCGGCCTCCACCAGATCCGGCACGCTGCGCCGGGCACACACCAGATGCGCGTACGGGTTCTCCTGTAGGCCGGCGAGCCGGGTCGCCGCCGACTCGACCCGGCCCAGTCCCAGGTCGAGCAGGCCGAGTGCCCACTGCGTCCAGGGCCGGCCGGCGGGCTCGGTGCCCGGCGCCGCCCCGGCCAGGGCCCGGCCGACCAGTTCCCGGCAGTCCGACTCGGCGCCCGCCACCGCGGCGAGCAGGGCCCGCATCGCCAGCAACTGGCTGACCCACATCGGCTGTCCGCCGTCCTCGGCGACCACGATCCCCTCGTCGAGACTGATCGCCGAGTCCCGGTGCCGGCCGTGGAAGAACTCGGCCTCCGCCCGGAAGAACAGCAGGGTGGGCAGCAGCCCGAGGACCCCCTCGGATCGGCACCGCTCGACCAGGGCGCCGGCCAGCTCGTACGCCTCGGCGTCCTGGCCGGCGACGAACCCCAGCCCGCACAGTTGGACCCGGTCCACAGGTCGTGGCCCCGCCTCGGCGGCCGTGGTCGCCAGCGGCGGCGCCACACCCCGCAGCGCCGCGACCTCGAACCGGGCGACCGGATGGTCCACCGTCGCGAGCCGGTCGAGGACCGCGCCGAGGTACGGCTCGCCGAGGTACCAGGCCGGATGGAAGGCCGCCACGAGCAGTGGCGCCCGCTGCGCCGGGTCCAGGTCGGCACCACCGCTCATCAGCTCGTACGCGGTCCGGTGGACGCCCTGCCAGAACCAGGCGTGTCCCTCGATGGCGGCGACCCGAGCGAGGAAGGCCGGTTCGTCGTGGAACCCGGCGGCCCGCTCGGCGAGCCGTACCGCCGTGGCGGGTTCCCCGGCCTGGAGCCCACTCTCGGCGGCGAGCAGCAACCGCCGGGCCTGGGCCGGCCGGGCCTCGCTGAGTTCGGCGGCGCGTTCGAAGGCGGCCATGGCCGCCCGGTAACCGGCCCGGTCCCGCGCCTGCTCGGCGGTGGTTTCCAGGGCGGCCGCCACATCCTCGTCCGGGCCGGTCGCCGCGGCGGCACGATGCCAGGCCCGCCGGTCCGCGGCGTCCGGTTCGGTGAGTACGTCGGCGAGCGCGCGGTGGGCCGCGAGCCGCTGGTCGAAGGGCGCCTCCCGGTAGACGGCCGCCCGGACCAGTGGATGCCGGAACCGCAGCCGCCGGTGCTCTACCGTGACCAGCCGGGCCTGTTCGGCCGGGCGCAGGTCGGCGGTCCCGGCCCCGAGCGAGGCCGCCGCGCCGAACAGCACGTCCAGGTCCCCGGTCTCCTCCGCGGCGGCGACCAGCAGCAGTGTCCGGGTGGCCGGCGGCAGCCGGTCGACCTGCCCATGGAACGCGGCCAGCAGCCGGTCAGTCAGCGGCACCGGCCCGGGACGCTGCCCGGCGCTCAGCGTCCGGGGCAGTTCGAGCAGGGCGAGCGGGTTGCCCTGCGCCTCCGCCAGCACCCGGGACCGGGCGGCCGGGTCGAGGTCGGCGGGCAGCAGCCGGGCGGCCTCGGTCGGGTCCAACCCGCGAAGCGGGTGGGTCGGCAGGCCCGGCGCGACGAAGCCGTCGTCCCGGGCGGCGAAGATCACGACGATGCCCTCGGCCCGCAGCCGCCGGGCCGCGAACAGCAGCGCCTCGGCGGAGACGGTGTCCAGCCAGTGCGCGTCGTCGACCAGGCAGAGCAGCGGGCCGTCGTCGGCCAGTTCGGCCAGCAGCGACAGCACCGCAAGCCCCACCAGCAACCGATCGGGCCGGTTCCCCTCGCCGAGGCCGAACGCCGAGGCCAGGGCCCGGCGCTGCGGTGCCGGCAGCCGGTCGAGCCGGTCGGCCGCCGGTAGCAGCAGCTGACTCAGTCCGGCGAAGGGCAGTTCCGCCTCCACCTCGACGCCGGCCCCCCGCAACACCCGCAGCGACGGGCGGACCGGCACATCCGACGGGACCGCCGTACCCGGTGGGGCCGTCGGGCCGGTCGGGACCGTCGAGTCGGGCCCGGCGAGGCCAGCGGCCCAGTCCAACAGCGCGGTCTTGCCGATGCCCGGCCCGCCGCGCAACACCAGGACGGCGCTCTCCCCGGCGTACGCCCGCCGGACCAGTCCGGCGATCCGGTCCTGTTCCCCCGAGCGGCCGCACAGCATGGGCTTGACCCTACACAGGTAACGGATTACCTAAGCGATACCGATTCCGCGCCGGTCGATGCCGCATAGCGTCGCGTTCATGCAGCTCACCGAGTTGAAGTCCAACCCGACCGGCCGGCTTGACGCGCACCGCGCCCCGGCCCGTCCCCGCACCGGCATCCCCCGGACCGACCCGGTCGACCCGGCCAACCCGACCGACCCGGTCGACCCGGTCGACCCGGCAGCCGTCCCGGGTTTCCTGCCGGTCCTGCTCACCTCCATCGCCGTCGTCGCGGTTGACGCGTTCATCGTTAACATCGCTCTGCCCGTGCTCCAACAGGATCTGCGCGCCAGTTCGGCCGTACTCCAGTGGGTGGTCGCCGGTTTCGTCCTCGCCGTGGCCGCCGGCCTGGTCACCGGCGGCCGGCTGGGTGACCGGTACGGCCGCCGCCGGGTCTTCGGGATCGGGCTGGGCCTCTTCACCGCCGCGTCCGTGCTGTGTGGAGTGGCGCCCACGGCCGGCTTCCTGGTCGGCGCGCGGGTGCTCCAGGGACTGGCCGCCGCGCTGCTCATGCCGCAGGTCCTGGCCATCATCCGGACCAGCGTCCCGCTCGCCGCGCAACCCCGGGCCTTCGCCCGGTACGGCCTGACGATGGGTCTGGGCGCGGTCTTCGGTCAACTGATCGGCGGCCTGCTGATCCGGGCCGACCTGTTCGGTCTGGACTGGCGGCTGTGCTTCCTGATCAATCTGCCGATCGGCGTCGTCGCGCTGGTGTTCCTGCGCCGGATCCCCGAGTCGCGGCACCCCGTCAGCCGGCTCGACCTGACCGGGGCGGTCCTGCTCAGCGCCGCGCTGGTGGCGCTGGTGCTGCCGCTGATCAGCGGACGGGAGCAGGGCTGGCCGATGTGGACCTGGGAGTGCCTGGCCGCCGCGCCCCTGCTGTTCGGGGTGTTCGCGCTGGTCCAGCGTGGCCGGCAGCAGCCGCTGGTCGACCTCGCGTTGTTCCGGGAGCGGGCGTTCTCCGCCGGGCTGCTGGCCACCCAGGCGTTCTGGATGGGCCAGGCGTCGTTCTTCCTGATCCTCGCCCTCTACCTACAGGTCGGCCGCGGCCTCTCGCCGCTGACGGCGGGCGTCGTCTTCATCGCCATCGGCGCCGGCTACCTGGGCACCTCGATGTACGCGGACCGGATCGCCGCCCGGCTGGGTCGGCAGGTGGTCAGCCTCGGCGCGCTCATCATGGTGCTCGGTCTGGCCGCGATGTGGGCGGCCGCCGACCGGGGCGTCGGTTGGCTCGTCCCGGGGCTGGCGGTCGACGGCATCGGGATGGGCATGGCGCTCGCGCCGCTGACCACCATCGTGCTGTCCCGGGTACGCCCGCAGCACACCGGCGCCGCCGCCGGAGTGCTGTCCACGGTCAACCAGACCGGCAACGCGGTCGGGGTGGCCCTGATCGGCATCGTGTTCTACCGGGCGGCCGATCTGACCGCCGGATTCCGGGCCGGGCTGGTCGCGCTGATCGTCCTGGAGCTGACCCTGGCGGCGCTCATCCAGGCCCTGCCGAAACGCTGACTCCAGGCCTGGTTGTAGGGCGGTGTCCAGGATGGTTTGCCGGGTCGGTGGGGCGGGCAGGTGTGGCGGGTTGGGGCGGGGCGGGTCGGTGTGGCGGGTTGGGTGGGGCGGGCACCGGTGGTTAGCCGACACTGTCAGTGACAACGTCGCGAACCCCACGCCCCTGACGCTCGGTAGTCACCCGGAGGGCTCGTCCACCCACCTGTTCCTCGCTTTGCAATGCTTCCCCCCAGGCGACACCAATGCTGAGCTGCGGTGCTGCTCGTTGCCGGGTTTCTCCGGATCAGGTTGCCGGTTACTCGGGGTGCCTGTTGCCTGGAGGGAAGCATTGCAAAGGAAGGCGAAGACACCGGGGCGGGGAGCAACCGGCGCTCACTTTCGGTGAGCGAGGATGCCAGCCTCACCCGTACCTCGGGTCAGTCGGTGCCGCCGTCCCGCACCGCCGTGACGAACGATCGCCAGGTGGCCGGCACGAAACTCAGGACCGGGCCGGACCGGTCCTTGCTGTCCCGGACCAGGACCACGCCGGGCAGATTGTCGGCCACCTCGACGCAGGCGCCACCGTTGCCGTTGCTCCGGCTGCTGGTGCGCCACCGGACACCGGTCAGTTCCATGCCTGTGCCACCTCCGTGATCAGTTCCAGGGACTGCGCCTGGGTCAGTGCCTCGCCCCGGATCGACTCCCACACCTCGACGGCCCGAAGCACGTGGTCGGGCTGGTCGAAGACCTGTCCGTCGAATTGTCCCTCGACGTAGCCGACGTCCTCACCGTTCGGTGGCGTGGCGATCACGAACGGCCCGTTCAGCCCGGCGTACGCCCCGGCGCTCGCCGGCACCACGTGGATCCGGGTCCGGGGCAGCGTGGTGCCCAGCTTTGCCAGGTGCCGCAACTGCTCGTGCAGCACCTCGACGCCGCCCACCGGCCGGTGCAGGACGCCCTCGTCGATGACGGCGGTGAACAGCGGTGGCCGGCCCCGGACGAGCACCTCCTGCCGGTCCAGCCGGGTCGCCACCTGCCGCTCGACGTCACCGGGGGCCAGCAGGCCGCTGCCGGCCAGCACGGCCCGGGCGTACCCCTCGGTCTGGAGCAGACCCGGCACGAACAGCGGCTCGAACCAGCGGAGCACGGTGGCCTCCTGCTCGATGCCGGCGAACTCGCGGAACCACGGCACGATCGTGTCCCGGCCGAGTCGGCGCTGGATCCGGGCCAGCAGGCCCGCGCTGCCCAGCACCGCGTCGCAGCGCTGCGCGAAGTCGCCACTCGGCCGGCGCTCGGCAGCCTCCACCTTCGCCACCAGCGACGCCGAATAGCTGATCGCCTCGGCCAGCTCGGCCTGCGACAGCTCGGCCGCGCCGCGCGCCAGCCGCAGCTCCTCGGCGAAGTGCGCCAGCATCGTCGACGGTTCCACGCACAGTCCCACGGACAACCTCCGGACAACCGGCGGACCGGCCGGTCCGGCCCGCGTACGTACTGGTCGTCGGCCCGTGGCAGCCCGAACACCCGGCCAGCGCCACCCAGACTGTCACGCAGCGGAACCGTTCGGTATCCCTGGGCGAGGATGGATCGGTCGACGGACGGGACCGCGGGCCGCCCTCTCGCCCGAACCCGGGGGCGGCCCCCGTCAACGGCGAGGAGGCGACGATGTCCGACACATCGACGGGTACGGAACCACCAAGGTCCGGCCGGCCCCACCTGGCGCTCCGGCCACTGTGGATCTGCCGGGTCTGTGCCCAGCCGTGGCCGTGTGGCACCGCCCGACTGGAGCTGCGAGCCGAGTGGGCCGGAGACAGCGTCGGACTGCACGTCTACCTCGCCACCGCCCTGCAGGAGGCGGTGGCCGACCTCTACCGGCTGTGCCCGGACACCGCGCCAGCCCCGCACGAGTTCTGGCACCGCTTCCTGGCCTGGGCCGCCCCGCGCCGCCAGCCGCCCGCCGAACCCCACCCCCCGCCGGCTGCCGAGCCGCTGCCCCACCCCCAACCGGTTGCCGAGCCGCAGCCCCAGCCGGCCGCCGAGCCGCAGCCCCAGCCGGCTGCCGAGGCCACCAGGCGAGCGCCGGACGTGCCCGGATGAGGGCACGGGTTCGGCCACCAGAACCGGTCCACGCCGCGCGACATCGTTGCTATATATATCGCGGCGCGATATATATAGCGCATGGACATCAGTGAGCAGACGTTCCTGATCCTCTCCGCCCTCGCCGACCAACCCCGCCACGGCTACGCCGTGGTGGCGGAGGTCGACGAGATGACCGACGGCAGGATCCGGTTACGGGCTGGCACCCTCTACGGGGCCCTCGACCGCCTCGTCGCCCAAGGGCTCATCGCCCCCGACCACGACGAGGTGGAGAAGGGCCGGCTACGTCGCTTCTACAAACTGACCGACGCGGGGGCGGACACCATCCGCGCTGAGAGCCGGCGGATGGCCACCGCGGTCCGACTCGCCGAGGAGCGCCTCAACAAGCGGGCCGCCCGCAACACCCCGCGTCTCGGGACCATCGGATGAACCCGGACATGAGCCCCCTGGAGCGACGCTATCGACGGCTGCTGCGCCTACTGCCAGCCACGCACCGCGACGCCCGCGGCGAGGAACTGCTCGGACTGCTGCTGGACCTCGACCACGGCCGCCGACACCCGAGCAGGCACGAGACACTGAGCCTCATCGCCCTGGCGATCCGGCTGCGACTCACGACCCCCGTCACCACCGCGGTCCTCACCACCGGGCTCAGTGCCCTGCTCATCGCCGCCGACACCCAACCCGCCGGCGACACTCTGGACCTGTTCACCGGCGCTGTCCTCGCCACCGACCTGCCGGCCGTCATCTCCAGTTGGCCGCAGCTGGCCGTTCTCGGCCTGCTGCCCCTCGCACCACTGATCGCCTGGCTGTGCGGCGCAACCCGGACCGCCCTCATCCTGCAGGCACTATTCCTGACGTTCATCGTCGGTTGGCTCGTCGTCGAACTGCGCAGCGGGGTCGGCATGGGAATCAACCCCGGCCAGCAACTCTTCGCGTACTCCACACCGGTCTTGATCTTCATCCTGCTCGCGATCGCTGACCGCGAGCGGTGGACCGCGCCCCGGCCACGCCTGTTCTGGTGGGCCCTCGTCCCGCTCGGGATCCTCGCCTGGAAAGGCACCGGAGAATGGGGACGCCACGGCGTGTACGTTCCCGACGCCGTGCCGACGGTCATCGGGGTCCTCGCCGCCGCCACCGTCGCGGTCGGAGCCGCCTTCGCAGTCCGGCGCCACCGACCCGCCGTAATCGTCGGCGTCGGACTCACCGGCTTCGTCGCCGGATGGCTGATCCCCGACCCGCTGCTGTCCAACACGGCGATGCGGCACTTCGACGGTCAGCCGCTACCACTGGCAATCCTCATCACGCTGATCGCTGCCACCCCGGCTGGCTTCAATCACCTCGCCCGTCGCCACAGGTCCGAGGTGCGGTCGCTACCACCCGATGAACCCGTGATGCGCTGAACCCCACAGTCCTGGGTCAGTGGTCGTCGGGGCGGCGCAGCCGCTTGATCTCGCCCCGCCGCTTCTTGTCGGCGATCCGGCGTTCCTTGGCGCCGCGCGACGGACGGGTCGGCCGGCGCGGTGGCGGGGGCGGCGCGATGGCGTCGGCCAGCAGCGCGACGAGCCGGGCGCTGGCCGCCTCCCGGTTGCGCAACTGGGCCCGGTGTTCCGAGGCCGCGATCGTGATCGTGCCGTCCACCAGCCGGTTGCCGAGCCGCTGCCGCGCCCGGTCCTTGAGGTGGTCCGGCAGCGCGGTCGAGCCGTCCAGACTCCAGGAGAGTTCCACCCGCGAGTCGGCGGTGTTGACGCCCTGGCCGCCCGGCCCGCTGGAGCGGGAGAAGCGCCAACTCAGCTCGCCGGCCGGGATGGTGACCCGGTCGTTCACCCGCAGCTCGTCGGCCATGCCCCCAGGCTAGTGCCGACCGCCCGGCGGGGCATCTGAGATCTTGGACGCAAACCGTTCGCTGCGAACGGTTTGCGTCCAAGGCCTCGACGGGACGATCGTCAGGCGAGCGCGTTGACGGCGCGGGCGATCACCAGCACGACGATCAGGAACGAGACGGTGGCCTGGAGCATCATCGCCACCTTGGCCAGCCGGCTCAGCGGCATCGTGTCGGTCGGGCTGAACGCCGTCGAGTTGGTGAACGCCAGATAGAGGTAGTCGAGGAAAACCGGCCGCCAGCCGGGGGGCACCAGGTCCGGCGCCGTGGTCATCTGCGGGAAGAGCAGATCCGGGTACGGTTCCCGCGAGCGCGCCCGGGCCGCCGGGCCACCCCGGTCCAGTTGCCAGTACCAGAGGGCGAAGACGATCACGTTCGTCAGCCAGATCACCGCCCCGCTGACCAGGACCGTCGCCGGTCGTTCCGTCCCGTGCCCGCCGACCAGCAGGTACACCATCCGGCCGGCCGACCAGGTCACCGCCACGGTCGCCACCGCGACCAGGACCAGCTCGACGGTCCGCAGGACCCGCGACTCCCGGTTCATCTCGAACGGGTTGGTGACCAGCAGGCCCAGCAGCAGCACCAGTTCCACCGTCGGCAGCACCCAGCGGGGGTCGAAGGCCAGCGTCTGCGGGGTGACCAGTTGCAACACGGCGGCCACGATGATCACCAGCGCCACCGGCCAGCGGTGTTCACCCGGGTGCGGCCGACGCCACGCCGGCGCCCCACCCTGCTGCCCCGGCGCCCTGGCCCGCTGCCCCAGCGCCCCGACCTGCTCCTCCGGCGTCGCGACCTGCTCCCCCGGCATCGCGGATGAGGCCGGCACCTCATCCGACCGCCCGGTGGCGGACTCCGGTGGTGGCGGTGCGTCGGTCACGGCTGAATTGTGACCCCCAGCCGGCAGGCCCACACCCCGACCCTCCCCTTGATCGAGGCGGGCGGGTCAGCCGCCCTTGCCGATGATGCCGTCGGCGACCTGCTGGGCCTGGTCGATCGGGATCGCGAAGCCGATGCCGATCGACCCGCTGCCGTCCAGGGTGGCGATCGCGGTGTTCACCCCCACCACCTCACCCCGGGCGTTGACTAGCGGCCCCCCGGAGTTCCCGGGGTTGATCGAGGCGTCGGTCTGTACCGCCGTGTGCCGGCTGGTGCCCAACCGGACCGGTCGGTCCAACGCGCTCACGATGCCGGCGGTCACCGTGCCGGCCAGGCCCAGTGGCGAGCCGACCGCCAGGACGGGCTCACCGACCCGGGTACCGCCCGGTTTGGCCAGGGTGAGTGGGTTGAGCCGGGCCTCGGGCGGCACCTTGAGCACCGCGATGTCGCTGTTCGGGTCGTGCCCCACCACCGTGGCCGGCATCCGCCGGCCGTCCGGGGTCTCCACGACGACGGTGGAGCTGTCGCCCCGGGCCACGATGTGGTCGTTGGTGATGATGTGCTGGAGGTTGTCGATGGCGAACCCCGAGCCGGTGGCCGTGTTGCCACCACCGGCGTCGACCAGCACGGAGACCACCCCGGGTACCACCTTGCCGGCGGCACTCACCAGGTCCGGCGGCACCGGTCCGGCCGCCGAGGCGACCGGGGCGGGCGGTCGGTTGCCCTGGCTCGCGACGTACCCACCGGCCAGTGCCCCGGACACGGTGGACAGCGCGACAACGGCCAGCGCGAAGACCAACGCCCGTCGCCACCGGGTCGCCCGGCGGACGCCGGCCAGGTCCGCCCGATCGGTCCCGTTCTGGCGGTACGGGTCGAGGTCCGGCGAGATGAACCACGGGCCACGGGGTTCGCCGAGGCCGGTCTGCACTGCCATCGCTCACTCCTTGCCGTTGGTTGGCTGCCTGCGCTGCCTGGATCCGCTTGCCGGACCCGTCAGGTTGGACCCGCTTGCCGGACCCGTCAGGCTGGATCCGGTCGCCGGACCCGTCAGGGCAGGCGGGAGAACCACGCCATCGAGCCGACGGCGCCGCCGGCCGCCAGCAGCAGTCCCAGTCCGATGAACCGGGCCGAGATGTCCTGATGCTTGGTCTGGTAGCCGACGGACCGGCCGATGTCCTCGTAGACCGCCCGCAGTTCGGCACTGGAGCCGGCCTCGTGGTATCCGCCGCCGGTCTGCTCGGCGACGGCTTGCAGCGTCTCGCCGTCCACCGGCACCCGGATGGGTCGACCACCCCGGTCCACCGAGCCGGTCGGGGTGCCGAACGAGATGGTGTGGACCGGCACGTGCGCCTGCACCGCGTCCGTACCGGCCTCCTCCGGGTCCTTGCCGGAGGTGTTCGCCCCGTCCGAGAGCAGCACGATCCGGGCCGGCGGCGGGTTGTTGGACGCCTGCGGGTCGAGCTGCTTGATGGCGCCCAGCGACGCGTCGATGGCCTCCCCGATCGCCGTACCCTGGACCCCGGTGCTGCCCTCGGCCAGCCGCCGGATCCCGGACCGCAGCGCAGCCCGGTCCGTCCCGGGTGGGACGATCACCGCCGCGCTGCCGGCGAAGCCCACCAGGCCCACGTTGAACTCGTCGGGCAGCTTGCCGATGAACTTCACCGCGGCCTCCTTGGCCGCCGTCAGCCGGTCCGGGTCCACGTCGTCGGCGAGCATCGAGGTGGAGACGTCCACCGCGATCATCACGGT
This sequence comes from Plantactinospora sp. A48, assembly GCF_055793945.1. NCBI lineage: Bacteria > Bacillati > Actinomycetota > Actinomycetes > Micromonosporales > Micromonosporaceae > Plantactinospora > Plantactinospora sp. A48. The sequence goes on from NZ_JBTIXF010000079.1 coordinate 20,859, forward strand.
GGCCCGTTCCCGGGGGACCTGCACGTCGGCCGCCGGTCTCGCGAAACCGACCACCAGCAGCGCGAACATCGCCATGAAAAGGCTCGCCGGTACGTGCCGACGCAGGCCCGGCCGGCGCGGCGCGACCCGGTCCAGCAGCCGCAGGTTGGTGAACCGGACGGCGTACCTGCTGCGTCGCCGCTGCATCAGGACGTACGCGATGGCCAGGGCCGCCACGCCGAGCAGCAGCCAGAGCCGTTGTGGTGACTCCAGGGTCACGCTCCACCTCCCGGTGCGTGGACGGGTCGCGGCATTCCGGCGAGCCGACGACGCAGGTGTACGTGCCGCACGATGTCGGTGACCCAGTCGCGGTCGGTGCGCAGTTCCAACCGGGTGGCCCCGGCCCGGCGCAGGGCCGCGCCCACCTGGTCCCGCTGGGCCGCCGCGGCGGCGGCGAACCGCTCCCGCAGCCGCCGGTCGCCGGTGAAGACCTCGCGCCGGGCCCCGGTCTCCGGATCGGTGAGCGTGATCAGTCCCACGTCGGGCAGTTCCAGCTCGCGCGGGTCGGTGATGTCGACCGCCAACACCTCGTGCCGGGCGGCGAGCCGGCGCAGCGGCCGTTCCCAGTCCGGAGCGACGGCGTCGGAGTCGGGCAGCCCGTCGAGGAAGTCGGAGATGACCACGGCGAGGCCACGCCGGACGGCGGATCGGTGCAGCCCTTCGATCGCACCGGCCAGCCCGATGGGCCCGCCACCGGGCGCACCCGACGGACCGGGCGGACCGGACCGGCCGGACCGGCCTGGCGGTTCCGACGGTCCGGACGGACCCGCGCCGGTCCGGGTGACGTCCGCCCGAGCATCGCCGACCCCGGCCTCCCCGACCGGCTCGCCGCGCGGCGCCGCCAGCAGGGTCCGGAGCAACCCGAGCAGGTGACTCCGGCCGGCACGGGCCGGGAATCGGCGTACCCCGGCCGGGGTGAGCACCTGGCCGCCGAGCCGGTGGCCGACGCCGGCGGTGAGGAAGCCGACGGCCGCCACGGCGGCCACGGCGAGGTCCCGTTTCTCCAGGTCGGCGGTGCCGAAGTCCATGCTCGGCGAGGCGTCGACGAGGACCCAGGTGGACAGTTCGCGGTCCGCGTCGGTCTCCCGGACGTGCGGGACCGTGGTACGGGCCGTGACGGCCCAGTCCATCCGGCGCACCTCGTCCTCGCCCGGACGGTACTCCCGGCTGCCGGCGATCTCGCTACCCGGACCGGGCAGCAGCCCGAGGTGCTGCCCGTGCAGCAGACCGTCCAGCCGGCGGGTCACGGTCAGCTCCAGCCGACGCAGCCGGTCGGCCGGCGCCAACTCCCGCAGCGTCGGATCGGCGGAAAACCGGTCTCCGCGCGCCGGGTCGGAGGCCCGCTCCCGGATCGGGTCCGTGGCAGCCCGTCTCCCGGGCGTCGGGTCGACGGAGACCCACTCCCGGGTGCTCACGCCACCGCCAGGTCCGCCGGGATCCCGTCCCGCGCCGGTGCCACCCGGGGCGGGGGTACCGCCTCGACCAGCCGGCGCACCACCGTCTCCGCGGCCACCCCGTCGGCGACCGCGTCGAAGGAGAGCACCAGCCGGTGCGCGAGCACGTCCGGCGCGAGGTCCCGGACGTCCTCGGGCAGCACGTAGTCCCGGCCCCGCAGCAGCGCCTGGGCCCGGGCCGCGGCCACCAGGCCGAGGGTGGCGCGCGGGCTGGCGCCGTACATGAGCAGCGGCGCCAGGTCCGGCAGGCCGAACCGGGCCGGCTCCCGGGTGGCCAGGACCAGCCGTACGACGTACTCGGCCAGCGCGTGGTGGACGAAAACCCGGCTGGCCCGCTCCTGGAGGGCGGACAGCCGTTCCGCGTCGAGCACCCGCCGGGGCGTCGGCCGGTCGGCGCTCATCCGGTAGAGGATGGCCAACTCGTCCGCGTCGGACGGGTAACCCACGGTGACCTTCATGAGGAACCGGTCGCGCTGTGCCTCGGGAAGCTGGTAGACCCCCTCGGACTCGATCGGGTTCTGGGTGGCCAGCACCAGGAACGGCGTGGGCATCGGATAGGTCCGGCCGCCGATCGAGACCTGGCGCTCGGCCATCGCCTCCAGCAGGGCCGACTGCACCTTCGCCGGAGCCCGGTTGATCTCGTCGGCGAGCACCAGGTTGGCCATCACCGGGCCCAGTTCGACGTCGAAGTTCTCCTGCGAGGCCCGGTAGATCCGGGTACCGACGATGTCCGACGGCACGAGGTCCGGGGTGAACTGGATCCGCGAGAAGCTGCCGCCGACCGCCGTGGCGAGGCTCTGCGCCGCGAGTGTCTTGGCGACTCCGGGTACGCCCTCCAGCAGGCAGTGCCCGTCGGCCAGGAGCGCGGTGAGCAGCCGCTCGACGAGCCGGTCCTGTCCCACGATGACCCGTTTCACCTCGAACAGCGTCTGTTCGAGGTCGGTCGCGGCCGAGCGCTCGCCGACCGTGGTACGCAAGCTGGTCAGACTGTCCGACATATCCGTCACGGGGCAAGCTTCCCGTGCGAACCCTGATCAAACCCGAGATTCCCTCACTTTGCCCGAAAGGAAGGCCCCCCTGTTATCGCCTTTTGTATAGGAAGGGCCCCTTCTTAACCCAGTCGGGCACGGGCCGGCCATCTCCGTTCGCGCGAAAGTCGGTCGCCGTCCCCGCTCAGTGTGGCGCGCGGGCGGTGATCAGGACGACGTGTTTGTCCACCACCAGCGCGCCGTCGGCGTCGATCGCCCGCTGGGCCGCACCGAGCAACGCGGCCCGCTCCCCCACGGTCAGCTCGGCGAGCGTCCCGAAGTAGTCCACCACCAGCCCGGGTTCCCGGATCGTCAGCTCGTCCTCGTACCGGTGTACCCGGACGTCGGTGAAGCACTCGGCGATCTGGTCCGGACCGTCCTCGGCCGCGAAGGTCAGGTGCGTGGGTGGCATCGCGGCCGGCACTCCGGCCTCGGTCGCCACCTCGGCCAGCCGGCTCAGGTTGGTCCGTCCGTTCGTGGCGGCGGCCAACCAGCCGCCGGGCCGCAGCACCCGAAGCAGCTCCCGCAGCGCCGCCGCCGGCTCGTCCAGGTGGTAGAGCATGTGGTTGGCCACCGCGCCGTCGAACGAGCCCGGCCGGTACGGCAGTTCCTCGGCCCGGCAACGCGCCACCTGAGCGCTCGGGTGCGTCCGGCGGAGGGTCTCGCACATCGCCGTCGAGGCGTCGGTGAGGGTGAGCCGGGGCAGCGGGTGCCAGCGGTCCCGGGCCGCCCACAACGCGCCGGTGCCCGCCCCCACCTCGATCACCCGCTCCCTCGGTGCCAGTGGCAACCGGTCCAGCACCCACGACTGCCATGGACGAGGGTTCGAGCCGGTCCGGTGGATGGTGGTCCGGGTCTGCAGCCGTTCGGTGCTCCCGTATTGGCGGATGGCGCGATCGCGCTCGGACAGTTCGGGCATGCGACCACCCTGACACGGGCCGACCAGGAAGATCACCGGCTGGGTTACCCTCGGCCGCATGGTGGACGCGGTGGACGACGACACGGTCCCGCGCGACCGCGCCCCGGGCGACCAGCCCCACGCCGGATCCCCCGACAGCCCACCACAGGACCCGTCCGCCGGATCCCCCGGCGGCCCGGCGCACGCCGGACTCCCCGACAGCCCGGCGCGGGACCCGTCCGTCGGAGATCGCGTGGCCGGCACCCCGCGCCGACGCCGGTCCCGCGTGTTGACCGGGCTCTGCTGGGCGGTGGCCGCCGGCTGCGCCGGCTGGGCGCTGATCCGGCTCGCCAACCTCGATCGCGGCCCACTCGTGCAGCTGCTGGCGTTCACCCCGTACGTCGCCGGCGGCGCCCTGCTCGGCACCGCCGTGCTGCTGGCCGTCCGCCGCTGGTGGCCGGCGGCGGTCAGCATCGATCACGTGCTGGTCGACCGGCGGATCGCCGTCCGGGCCGTCTCGGTGCACGGAATTCCCGGCAGCGACCACCGGGCGGTCCTCGCCGAACTCACCCTCCCCGCCGCCTGAAAGATCGCGGCGAACCCGCCTACGAGGCACGGGCGGAGACCCGGACCGGGGCGGCGGGTGGGCACCCGGACCAGGGCCCGCCCGAGGCCGGCCCGCCCCCGCATCCCGGACCGGGCCACGGGTGGGTACGCGGTCCGGGCTGGCGGAGTGGCTGTCAGGAGTGCACGGCCAGGTGGAACGCCCGGTCGACCCGGCTTCCGTTCGCGTTGTACGTCGCGACGAACACCCCGTTTGGTATGCCGGTCCGGCCCACCACCACGGCGATGCCGGGCGGCGGCACGTACAGGGACCCGGTGAACCCGGTGCTGGCCACGAACGCCGAGCCGGTCAGATCGTGGTTGAACACGACCTGGTAGTAGCCGGTGCCGAGCCGGGTCGCCGAGACGGCCTCGAAGCCACGGACCAGCGTTCCGTTGGATCCGACCACCGCGAAGGAGGTCTGCGTGGTGAGTGCCAGGCCGGCCGAGGTGGACTGCACCAGGGCGGCCTTGGCCCTGGCCTTCTCGGCCTTGCTGACCGGCGGCTGGACGGCCGCGTCGCCGTCCGGCTCGACCGGCGCCGGGGCGGCGATGCCGGGACCGGCCGGTTGCGGGGGTTGGTCGTTCGGCGCTGCGGTGGCGATGCCGCCGCCGAGCAGGGCGAAGGCGAGCGCGCCGACCGCCGCCACGGTCACCTTACGACGGGAGAATCTGGCCATGAGGGTCTCTCTTTTCTGCCCAAGCGGGTCAAGGAATTGCCTCGAACGAGGCGGTCACGACAACGCGGCTGCACCTCCATTTCGCGAAACAGCCACCCGCCGCAATTCCTCGGACCGCAACGCAGACTCAGAACGTCCAACCGCCCAAACTCGGGAAGGACAGTTTCGAATAGACTGAGAAACCGCTGCGTACCCATCTCTAGCAGGTGTTATTAGACCTGAGGCCGTCGCGTTGCAACCTGGTCGGAACCTAACACCGGCAAACCAAGAGGGTCAATAACATCAACCTGACAAACTCTATTCATGTCTCCATTGAGAGTGACAGGAAATGCGAGTCAATTTCTTTGTCACACCGGCGCCTCCGTCCGGGACAATCCGTACGTGAGGGCGTCGACAAGTGCGTGCCAGCTCGCCTCGACGACATTGGGGTGTACGCCGACCGTGGTCCAGTCACGACCGTCCTGACCGGCGGTCTCCACCAGCACCCGGGTCACCGCGTCGGTGCCGTGGCTACCCTCCAGGATCCGGACCTTGTAGTCGGCCAGCTCGAAGTCGCGCAGCCCGGGATGGTGCCGGACCAGGGCCGTCCGCAGCGCCTCGTCGAGGGCGTTGACCGGGCCGTTCCCCTCGGCGGTGGCGATCACGCGCTCACCCCGTACCCGGACCTTGACCGTGGCCTCGGACACCACCGCACCGTCCTCCCGGTGCTCGACCAGCACCCGGTACGACTCCAGGGTGAACGGGACGGACGTCGAACCCGCCAGCTCGGCCCGGACCAGCAGCTCGAACGAGGCGTCCGCCGCCTCGAACGACCACCCGCCGGCCTCCAGCTCCTTGACCCGACGGGTCACCCGCGACAGGGTCTCCGGCTGATCGGCCAGGTCCAACCCGAGCTGGCGCGACTTGAGTTCGATGCTGGCCCGGCCGGCCATCTCGGTGACCAGGATCCGCATGTCGTTGCCGACCACCGGCGGGTCCACGTGGTTGTAGAGCAGCGGGTCGACCTTGATGGCGCTGGCGTGCAGGCCGGCCTTGTGCGCGAAGGCCGCCGCTCCCACGTACGGCTGGTGGGTGTCCGGCGCGATGTTCGCGATCTCGGCGATGGCGTGCGCCACCCGTACCATCCGGGGTAGGCAGCCGTCGGGGAGCACCCGCATCCCCAGCTTGAGTTCGAGGTTGCCGATCACCGTGAACAGGTCGGCGTTGCCTGGCCGTTCGCCGTAGCCGTTGGCGGTGCCCTGCACGTGCCGGATGCCGGCCTCGACCGCGGCGATGGTGTTGGCCACCGCGCACCCGGTGTCGTTCTGGCAGTGGATGCCCAGCCGCTCGGCCGGGACCCCGAGTCGCGCGGTCAGCTCCTCGATGGCGGAGGTGATCCCGGACGGCAGCATGCCACCGTTGGTGTCGCACAGCACCACGATCTCGGCGCCCGCCTCCAGCGCGGTCCGCACCACCGCCGAGGTGTAACCGGCGTCGAAGCGGAAGCCGTCGAAGAAGTGCTCGCAGTCCAGGAACACCCGCCGGCCCTCGGCGCTCAGGTGCGCGACCGTGTCCCGGATCATCGCCAGGTTCTCCTCGGCGGTGGTCCGCAGGGCCCGCTCGACATGCCGCAGGTCCGCCTTGGCGACCAGGCAGACGGCGGGGGTCTCGGCCTCGCGCAGGGCCGCCACCTGGGGGTCGTCGGCGGCGACCAGCCCGGCCCGGCGGGTGGCCCCGAACGCCACGAGCTGGGCGTGCCGCAGGTCGAGTTCGGTCCGGGCTCGGCGGAAGAACTCGGTGTCCTTGGGCACCGCGCCCGGCCAGCCACCCTCGATGAAGCCGACGCCCAACTCGTCGAGCAACCGGGCCACGGCCAGCTTGTCGACCACCGAATAGCTGATCCCCTCACGCTGAGCCCCGTCGCGCAGCGTCGTGTCGAACACCTGGAAGGTCATGTCCAGTCCTTTCGGAACAAACAAAAAGACCCCCCGCGGTCGCGGGAGGTCTGCGCGCTCGGCGAAGGGAACCGGGCGCGCTAGTTACCAATGATCAGTACGTGCGATGTCACGGTCGCTGACTCTGCCACCCGGGACCGCCGGCCGGAAAGCAGAATCCACATGACGGGATGGTTACCGACGGTAGCCCCGAGGCCGCGGCGCCCGGGTGTACTCCGTGACCCGTTCGGGTACTGATGCCTGGTCAACGGAACCGGACACCGAGGAGATGCGCATGAACAGCCACGAACCGCGTCCGAATCCGCCCCTGGCCGAACCCGGACTGCACGGTGGCCCCGCCCCGTTCCGGGCCTGGCTCTACCGGGACGACGTCAGCACCGTCGGCGACAGCGATCTGGTGGGTTACCGGGTCGAGGCGACCGACGGCTACATCGGCAAGGTCGACCGGGCCAGCCACGACGTGGACGCCAGCTTCCTGGTGGTCGACACCGGGCCGTGGATCTTCGGCAGGAAGGTCATGCTGCCGGCCGGCGTCATCGAACGGGTCGACCACGAGGACCGCAAGGTCCACGTCGACCGTGACAAGGCGCAGATCAAGGCCGCGCCCGAGTACGACGAGGCCAGCCACGCCGACCCGGCCTACCGGGACAAACTCGGCGGCTACTACGGCGACACCTACACCACGACCGGCAACGCCGTACCGCCGGGAAGCCTCACTCCGGACAGCGCGGACGGCTTCCCACCCGGCCGGGTCTGAGCCGCACCCGTCGAAGGGCCGGCCCGGGACAAGCGTCCCGGGCCAGCCCCACCGACTTCTTGCCGGGTTACAGTTTTCTGCGTGACGAAAGAGCCAGACTTCGAACCAACCACCTTCCCCGAATGCTTC
>NZ_JBTIXF010000080.1:0-28321 GCF_055793945.1 Plantactinospora sp. A48
CCCTTTTTGTTCAGGTTGCAACGATTGAGCGCTACGCTCAGCTCGTACCGTTCTTTCCTGGCACGACGCTCTTCCGATCTGCGGCGCTCGGGCTGACCCCACGTCCCGCGGACGCGGGCCCCGCCCACGGCCCGGTCACCGGTCGCGGTCAGCCGGGCCGGCGGGACCCGCGGCCGGGGGCGTCGAACGACGCCGGCCCGGTTCGGCCACCGGGCGGGGTTCAGCCACGTCGGCGGCGTTCGTGGGCGGCGGCCAGGATGAGATAACCGCTGGCGGTCCAGGTGTACGCGCGGTCCCTCAGCCCGGCACCGGTCTCGGCGTCGAAGTTCTCGGCGAAGCCGGACTTCTCACACAGCGCGCGGAACCGGCCGCTTATCTCGTCGGCGAGCCCGGTGTGGCCGGCCCGGCGCAGCCCGTCCTCGATCAGCACGGTCGCCGGGGCCCAGATCGGGCCGCGCCAGTAACCGTCGGCGGCGTAGTGCGGCGAGTCGAGCGGCTCGGTGGCCAACCCGTGCGCGGTCAGGTGGGCCTCGATCCGCCGGGCGAGCGTGTCGCGGATCTCGGCGGGCAGGTCTGCGCCGAGGGCGATGGGCATGAGATCGAGCAGGCTGCTGCTGGTTCGGGTCCGGCCGGTCCGCGGGTCGCGGGCGGTGAACCGGTCCCCGGTCCACAACTCGGCGAACAGCGCGCCGCGGACCTGTTCCGCCACGTCGTTCCACCGGGCCGCGGCGTCCGGCCGGTCCAGCTCGGTGGCCAGGTCCGCGAGCTGCCCGAGTTGCAGCAGCAGGAAGGTGGCGAGGTCGGCCGTCTCGATGACCCGCCCCCCGTCGAAGGTGGTGGCGTTGTCCCAGCCGCTGTCGTTGCCGTGCTGGTAGTGCGGTAGATGGTGACCGGGCACCCGGCGGTGGTCCAGCCAGAAGGTCGTCCACCGGGCGATCCGCTCGTAGCTGTCGGCCAGCTCGGCCCGGTCCAACGGCCGCGACAGCCGTTCCCGCAGCTGCCGCAGCGTCCAACCGTGGATCGGGGGCTTGACGTAGTTGTAGAGCACCTCGGAATGCGTGACCGAGTCCGGCAGCGCACCGGCGTCGTCCTGATGGTCGAACGGCAGGTGGAACTGGTGCCACGCCAGGTCGCCGGGTCCGGCGGCCAGGGCGAGGGCGTTGAAGCAGTGATCCCAGCTCCACACCTTGTCCATCCAGTGCTTCGACATCAGCACCGCGGGACGGGTGACGAAGCCGGCCGGTGCGACGGTGGCCGACCACAGCACGTACGCCGCCAGCTCGGCGGCCGGGGTCTGCGAGGTGCGCCACGGCGCGACCGCCGCGACGAACGCGCCGAATTCGGCCGCCACGCTCCCGACGAGGTCGTCGAAGGCCGCCGTGGCGGAGTAGGGCCGGCGGGCGCCCTCGTACTCCTCGATCGCGATCTCCCACGGTCGGTCCGCCGGCAGCGTCAGCCCGCGCTCGGCGGTGCCGAGGGCCTGTACGCCGGCGGCCTCGGCGCCCCCGTTGAGCACGGTGACCCGGTAGCGGCGTCCGGTCTCGTACGAGGTGAACACGTACGAGTCGTCGACCGGGTCGTCGTACAGGTAGGTGCCGCTGAACGGGGTGAGGGTGGGCCGGGCCGACGTGACGCGCAGACCGAGCCCCTGACCCCGCAGCCGGATGGTGTCCGGGTCGGCGTAGGCGAGGTCGATCCGGCCGGTGTCGCCGCGCCAGGTGAGCCGCGCGGCCCTGGCCTCCACCGTGGCGTCGGCGGACGGGGTGAACCGCAGCACCGGGTGCATGCCGGTCTGGTGGGAGATCAGGTGCAGGTCGTCGGCGTAACTGTTCTCGGCCACCACCGGGGAGATGCTGAGCCAGGATCCGTGGTGGCTGAACGGGATCTCCTGGATGGCGAACGTCGGGCCGGGGTGGACGACGGTCATCTGCGGTGGCTGCCTTTCTCGGTGCGGAACGGTACGGTGCTCGGTGGCGGGCTCGCGGCGAGGCCGGCCGCCCCCGGTGGCTCGGTCAGTCCTTGACCGCGCCGGCTGTCACGCCCGCGGCGATGTAGCGTTGGGCCAGGACCAGGAGGACCGTGGCGGGGATGGCGGCGATCACGGCGGTTGCCATGATCGCGTTCCACTGCTGGTTGTTGTTGCCGATGTAGTGGTAGATGCCGAGGGTGATCGGCCGCTGCCGGCCGCCACCGTCGAGGGTGGACGCGAAGATGAAGTCGGACCAGGCCCACAGGAACGCGAACAGCGACACCGTGATGATCGAGCCCCGGCTCAGCGGCAGCACCACCGACCAGAACGTGCGCAGCCGGCCGGCGCCGTCGATCACCGCGGCCTGGGTCACCTCGTCCGGGATCCCGGACATGAACGCGGTGAAGATCAGTACGCCGAACGGCACCGCGATGGTCGAGTCGGCCAGGATCAGGCCGGGCAGCGAGTTGAGGATGCCGAGGTTGAGGTAGGTCGCGTAGAACCCCATCGCCATGATGATCCCGGGGATCATCTGCGCGATCAGCAGGACGAAGTTGAGCACCGCGCCGCCGATCGGGCGCAGCCTGGCCAGCGCGTACCCGGCGGGCGCGGCGAGGGCGACGGTCAGCGCCACCGTGCCGAGGCCGACGAGCAGGCTGGTGCCGAGGTAGGGCAGTTGCTGGTGCAGCACCACCCGGTACCCGTCGAGGGTCCCGGCCACGGGGAACAGGTGCGGCGGGTCGGCCCGCATGTCCTGGTCGCGGGTGAACGACACGTTGATCATCCAGTACACCGGGAAGAGCATCAACGCGGTCAGGATCAGGCCGAGGCAGGTCCGCCACCAGGCGGTACGGCTGGTACGTGTCATCGCGACCACTGCCTCCGCTGGAACCGGACGTGGATCAGCCCGAAGACCAGGGCCACGACGATCAGCAGGTTGCCCACCGCCGCTCCCGGCCCGAACTGTGGCAGCATGCTGCCGAAGGCGAGCCGGTACGACCAGGTGGCGAAGGTGGTCGACGAGTCGGTCGGGCCACCCCGCGTCATGATCCAGATTATGTCGAAGACCTTCAGTGTGTAAATCAGTCCGAGCAGCAGGGTGATCGCCGACACCGGGCGCAGCAGCGGGAACGTGATCCGCCAGAACCGCTGCCACCCGGTTGCGCCGTCCAGGGCCGCCGCCTCGTACAGGTCGAAGGGGATCGCCTGCAGGCCGCTGTACAGCACGACCAGGTTGAACGGGATGCCGATCCAGATGTTGGCGATGAGCACCGAGATCAGCGACCAGCTCGGTGAGGTCAGCCAGTTGACCGGTTCGACGCCGACGGCGCCGAGCGCCGCGTTGACCACCCCCGCGTCGCTGTTGAGCATCCACGACCAGGTGGACGCCGAGACGATCAGCGGAAGCAACCACGGTACGAGGAACAGTGCCCGCAGCGTCCGGGACAGCGGGAAGTGCTGGTGGAAGAAGACCGCCAGGGCCAGCCCGATGCCGAACTGGAACAGCAGCGACCCGGCGGTGAACACCGCCGTGTGCAGCAGTGCCGGTCCGAAGGTGGGGTGGGCCAGCACGGCGCGGTAGTTGTCCAGCCCGGTGAACGGCGCGTCGCCGCGGACGAACGACCGGACCGTGTAGTGCCGGAGGCTCAGTTCGACGTTGCGGTACAGCGGGTAGGCGTAGCAGACCAGCAGGTAGCTGGTCACCGGAGCCAGGAAGGCCCAGGCCGTCCAGCGGTCCCGCCGGCCCCGCCGGGCCGGGACGGCGGTGGCCGTCCCGGCCCGGCGGTTGACCGAGGTCCGCGCCGGGGCCCGGGTGGGGTGGTTGGACATCTGCTCGGTACGGCTACTTCGTCGCGCCGGCGGCGGTGCCCTGCGCGGCGGTCAGCGCCGCCTGTGGCGTCTTCGAACCGCTCAACGCGGCCTGCATGGCGGTCCACAGCGGCTCGGAGATCTTCGGGTACTTGGTGCCGAGGTTGTCCCCGGTGCGGCCCTTGGCCGCCTTGACCGCGTCGACCCACACCTTGAGGTCGGCGTCCGCGGCCATCTGCTTCTCCTGCACCGCCGGGACGGCGGCGATGTACGACAGCGTGGTGTCGGTGCTGAGCAGGTTGTCGGGGTTGGTCAGGCAGGACACCACCTTCTGCGCCGCCGTGTAGCGGCCGGTGTCGCTCTGCACCGGGATGGAGACGAACTCGCCGCCGGTGGGCGCCGGTGCGGTCCCGCCGGCGCTGGCCGGGATCGGGATGATCCCGTACTTGAAGTTGAGCTTCTTGGCGTTGGCGCGTTGCCAGGTGCCGTTCTCGGCGAACGCGAAGTTGCCGCTGGCGAACTCCTGCCAGCTGGTGGTCTGGGTGTTGTTGATGACGGAGTTCGGCGCGTAGCCCTGGTGCAGCCAGCCGGTCCACAGGTCCAGCGCGGACACCGCCTGCGGTGAGTCCAGCGCCGTCAGCTGGGCCCCGGAACCCCAGAACCAGGGCAGGAACTGGAAGCTGCCCTCCTCGGTGCCGATCGCGGAGAAGGTGATGCCCTTCTTGCCGACGCCCTTGACCTTGGCGAGAGCGGCGGTCAGCGACGGCCAGTCCCGTACCGACGCGATGTCCACGCCGGCCTTGGCCAGCACGTCCTTGTTGTACCAGAGGGCCAGCGTGTTCGCGCCGATCGGGACGCCGTACGTCTTGCCGCCGATCTGGCCGGCGCCGAGCAGGTTCGGCTCCGCGGCCGAGGTGTCGAGTTTCGTCTCGTCGGTCGAGGTGAGCGCGCCGGCCTCGGCGAGGGTCGAGATCACCGGGTTGTCGATGATCAGCACGTCGGGGGCGTTGTCCTGCTGTGCGGCGAGCAGGGCCTTGTTGGTCAGGTCGGTGGTGTCGTAGGCGGTGCGTTGCACGGTCACGCCGGCCGTACCGCCGCAGTCCTTGAGTACCTTCACCCAGTCGGAGCCGTCGTCGAACTGCGGGTACGGGTCCCAGACGGTGAAGGTGCCGCTCGTCGCGGTCCCGGCGGGCTTGTCGGAGGAGGAGCAGGCGGTGATCGCTGTGGTGACCGTGAGGGCCACCAGAGCGGCGCCGACCGCGCGCCGTCTCCAGGAGGATGTCGTCATGCGCTGGCCTCACTTAGTTCGATCTGCGGGAATGGATCGGCGCCGACGCCCGGGGGTGCGGGGGCGGAGCTGTACGTCCGGCGTGGGACGTCCGGGGGCGCCGCGGTGTGGCGAGGTGCGGGTGGGTCGTGCGGGATGGCGCGAGGTGGGTCGTGCCGGGGTGGGTCGTGCCGGGGTGGCTCGTGCGGGGTGATGTGTGGCGGGTCGTGCGGCGGGTCGTGCGGCGTGACGTGCGAATCGGTTCGAGAAAAGATAGGACCGCCGCGGGTCGACGGTCAAGCAGCGGTTGCGACTCGATTCGCCCTGAACCGGCCGGCGCCGGCCCGCGCCGGCCTCGGGTGACGGGGAGCCGGGGGAGTCAGGTTCCGCTATCGTTGGCGAACCGGTTCGACAGGCCCGGTGAGTCGGCGAGGTCGGACCGGATCGATGTTTCGTACACATTGACTTTTTGTCGGATTTCGATCTAGCCTGCACCGAACCGCTTCACCGGGTCGCAGGTCCGCGTCGGGAGGAGCCCGGAATGAACATCGGGGAGATCGCGCGGCGGGCGGGGGTGTCGCGGAGCACCGTTTCGTACGCGCTGAGCGGAAAGCGGTCGGTGTCGGCGGCCACCCGACGGCGCATCGAGGCGGTCATCGAGGAGCTTGACTACCGCCCGAACGCGAGCGCCCGCGCGCTCAAGGAGGGCCGGACCCGCACCATCGGTCTGGTCGTGCCCCCGGCGCAGCGGCGCCTCACCGACATGCAACTGGGCTTCGTCGCGGGCGTTGTGGAGGCCGCCGCGCAGGTCGACCTGGACGTGCTGCTCTCGCCGTCCGGTGGCGATCACGACCGGTCCTTCGAACGGATGATCAGCGGTCGCCGGGTCGATGGCGTGATCCTCATGGAGATCCGGCTCGAGGACGCCCGGGTCGCCCGGCTGCGGCAGACGGGTCTGCCGTTCGTGACCATCGGGCGGACCGCGCAGCCGGACGAGATGTGCTGGGTCGACGTCGACTACGAGGAGTTGATCGCGCGCTGCGTGAACCATCTCGCCGACCTCGGCCACCGGCACATCGCGCTGATCAACCGCTCTGTCGAACTGGTGGCCAGCGGGTACGGCCCGGGGCACCGGGCGCTGCGCGGGTTCGTCGCGGCGGTCGCCCGACGCGGCCTGCGGGGCAGCGATCACTGCTGCGCCGACGAGGCGGCCGCGGGCGAGGCGTGCATCGAGGAACTGCTGGTCACCCGTCCCGAGATCACGGCGGTGGCCACCGTCAACGAGGCGGCGCTGCCCGGTATCCAGCGCGGCCTGGACCAGGCCGGACTCGGGGTGCCGAAGGACTTCTCCATCGTCGGTGTGGCGGCCCGGCACTGGGCCGAGGACTTCCGGCCGCAGTTGACCGCCGCCGACGTACCCGTCCTGGAGATGGCCGGGCACGCCGTCGAACTGCTGATCGAGCGCATCGCCAAGCCGCAACTGCCGCCCCGGCACCTGATGCGGACCCCGCCGATCTCACTGCGCCACAGCACCGGGCCGGCCCCCCGCAGGCGTTGAGGAGCCGGTTCCGGAGGCCGGTTCCGGGGCCGGTTCGGCGGCCGCCGCGATAGTCGTCCCGTGCGGTCGATGAGTATCAATCAAGCGGTTGACAGTGACAAATATAGATACGATGCTAGCCGTGTTATCGCTAACACTCCGGGCCGTCCCGTCCCGGTCCGATCCCTCGGTTCCCTCGGTGTGCTCGGCTGTCACGGGTGACGCCCGATCGGAGGAATGATGAGTCCAAAGAGAAGGCTCGGCCGCCTGCTGGCGACGGCCTGGGTCCCGCTGGCGTTGCTGATCGCCGGCACGGGCGCCTCGGTCGTCTCGGCCCCGTCGGCGGCCCGGGCGGCCACCTCGCAGGCCTGCGACCTCTACGCGGCCGGCGGAACCCCGTGCATCGCCGCGCACAGCACCACCCGGGCGCTGTTCGCGGCGTACACCGGGCCGCTGTACCAGATCCAGCGCAGCTCGGACCGGACGTACCGGGACATCGGGCTGCTGTCGGACGGGTACGTCGACGCGGCGCCGCAGGTGTCGTTCTGTTCGGGTACCACGTGCACGGTCACGAAGATCTACGACCAGAGCGTCAACCACAACGATCTGCCGATCTCCTGGGGTGGCTTCTGGAAGGGCCCCGGCCCGAACGGCGCCGACGTCGGGGCCAACGCCATGGCCCTGCCGATCACCGTGGGTGGGCACCCGGCGTACGGCATCAAGGTCACCCAGGGCGTGGGCTACCGGGTGGACAACGCGAAGAGCGCGCCGAAGGGCTCCCAGCCCGAGGGCGTCTACATGGTGACCTCGTCGAACTTCGTGAACCAGTGGTGCTGCTTCGACTACGGCGCGGGGGAGAACTCCCACACCGACACCGGCAACGCGACGATGAACGCCATCGAGTTCGGCACCGCCTGCTGGTTCGGCGGGTGCGTCGGCACCGGTCCGTGGGTGGAGGCGGACCTGGAGAACGGCATGTACCACACCAACACCGGCTCCAACAAGGACCCGAACAACTCCGGGATCCACTACCCGTTCGTCAGCGCCTGGTTGAAGAACAACGGCACCACCAACTTCACCCTCAAGTACGGCGACGCCACCACCGGCGGTCTGACCCGGCCCTACTCGGGCCCGCTGCCCAACGGCTACTCGCCGATGAAGACCGACACCTCCATCCTGCTGGGCACCGGCGGCGACAACAGCAACACCGGCACCGGTGAGTTCTTCGAGGGCGCGGTGACCGCCGGTTACCCGACCGACGCCACCGAGGACGCCGTCCAGGCGAACATCACGGCCGCGGGGTACGCGGGCTCCAGCACCCCACCGCCGCCCCCCGGCGGTCAGCAGATCGTCGGCGGCCAGTCCGGCCGGTGCGTCGACGTGCCGAACTCGTCCACCACGAACGGCACCCAGGTGCAGCTCTGGGACTGCGGCAGCGCGAGCAACCAGCGGTGGACCGCGACCTCGGGTAAGCAGTTGCAGGTGTACGGGAACAAGTGTCTGGACGCGAACGGCAAGGGCACGACCAACGGCACCACGGTGATCATCTGGGACTGCAACGGCGGCACCAACCAGCAGTGGAACGTCAACTCCAACGGCACGATCACCGGTCAGCAGTCCGGCCTGTGCCTGGACGCCAACGGCGCAGGCACGGCCAACGGGACGAAGCTGATCCTGTGGTCCTGCAACGGCGGCCGCAACCAGCAGTGGAGTCTGCGCAACTGATGCCCACCTGGAGCATCGGATAGGTCTGAACCATCACGCCGCACCATCGGCCCGTTCCGCTCCGTTCCGGCGGCGGCGGGCGGGCCGATGGGGCAGGTGGTGGCGGGTTGTCTGGCCCCGCCAACGGCGCAACATTGACAAGCATTTATCACACTCTTAACATCTGACGCCTGGCGTATGAAACGCACACATCGTCCGGACGGACAGCGGTACCAGCAACCGGTGGCCAGCACGGCGGTCGAGGACCGGCCAGCACGGCGGTCGAGGACCGCGGCGGGCCAACGAGACGGCACCGGCGGCACCGTCCCGGCTCCCCTGCCAGGGTCGGGGCGCCGGCCCTCGGCCACGGGGCACCGGACACGGCAGGGGAAGGATCACGTCCAGGTCGTCGAATCGATTCGTCGAATCGGATCGTTCCCGTCAACCATCAGCTTTCCGAGTTTCCCCCAGACCCTCACCCCCAAGGAGTTCCGATGCGTGTCCCCATACCGCGCGACCCGAGAAGATCCGTACGGCGTGCGCTGCGCAGCAAGCTGACGGTGGGCCTCGCCGCCCTCGGCCTGGCCACCACGGCGGCGGTGACGGCGGCCCTGCCCGCGTTGGCCGCCACCACCACCGTGTACGTCTCGCCGTCCGGCAGCGGCAGCACCTGTTCGGCGGCAGAACCGTGTTCGCTGTCCGGGGCGCAGGCGGCGGTGCGGTCGATGGTGGCCGGGATGTCGGACGACATCATCGTGCAGTTGGCCGACGGTGTGTACCGGGTGACCTCCCCGCTGTCGTTCGGCGCGGCCGATTCCGGCACCGGGGGCCACCGGGTGATCTGGCAGGCCGCCGCCGGGGCGCACCCGACGATCAGTGGCGCGAAACGCGTCACCGGCTGGACCATCGCCGACTCAGGCAAGAACATCTGGCAGGCCAACGTGGGCGCCGGGCTGGACACCCGGCAGCTCTACGTCGACGGCGCGGTGGCCACCCGGGCACGTACCCAGGTGAACCGGTCGGACTTCACGGCCTCCAGCACGGGTCTGCGGATCAACAACTCCAACCTGAACTACCTGAACAACCTGGCCAACCAGAACCGGGTCGAGGTGGAGGGGGTCAACTCGTTCACCGACCGGTACTCGCCGGTGCAGAGCATCAGCGGCGGCATGCTGACCATGCAGCAGCCGGCGTGGAACAACAACAACTTCGGCTACGACACCCTGATGAAGCCGTTCCGGGCCGGGCCGTTCTATCTGTCGAACGCCTACGAGTTCCTCGACTCGGGCGGGGAGTGGTACGTCAACACCGGCACCGGCACGCTGTACTACATCCCGCGGTCCGGGCAGAACATGAGCAGCGTGGACGTCGAGTTCCCGCTGGTGCAGTCCCTGGTGGGGGTGGGCGGCAGCTACGCCAGCCCGGCGCACCACATCACGTTCTCCGGCATCACGTTCTCCGGGACGAGCTGGCGCGGGCCCAGCAGCAACCAGGGCTTCGTCGACCAGCAGACCGGCTCGTACATCGCCGGCAACTGGTCGTGGCCCTCCTTCGGCTCCTGCTCGTCCGGCTGCCAGCAGTTCGAGGCGGCCCGGCCGAACTGGTACCAGATGCCCGCCGCCGTGCAGGTGTCGGCCGCCAACAACATCACCTTCACCGACTCCCAGTTCGTCAACCTGGGCCAGACGGCGATCGGGATCGGTAACGACGCGAACGCCCACGCCAGCGGGGTCGGCCTGGGGGCCAGCAGCATCACGATCACCCGCTCGGAGATCGCGCGGAACTCGGCCGGTGGCCTCGTCATCGGTGGCGTGCGCGCCGACGCTCACCACCCGAGCGACTCCCGGATGATCAACCGGGACATCACGGTCAGCAACAACCGGATCCACGACCTCGGGGCGGACTACCGCGGGATCAGTTCGGTGCTGCCCACGTACATCACCAACGCCACGATCAGCCACAACGAGATCTACAACCTGCCGTATTCGGGGCTGACCATCGGGTACGGCTGGGGCGCCAACGACGCCGGTGGCAACAACCAGTACGCCAACCGGGGTCTGTACAACTACCAGCCCCGGTACAGCACGCCGACGACCGCGTCCAACAACCGGATCATCGGCAACTACGTCCACGACGTCATGCAGCAGATGAACGACGGTGGCTGCATCTACACCCTGAGCTGGGACCCGAACGCCCTGATCAGCGAGAACTACTGTCTGCGGACCAACGGCTACTTCGGGGTGTACTTCGACGAGGGTTCGAAGTACTACACCGTCACGAACAACGTGTTCTCGAGCACCGGCACCTGGCTCACCGCCAACTACGGGGGCGGGGAGAACATGGGCAACTGGACCGTGACCAACAACTGGTCGACCAACGGCAGCACCAACGTCAGCAACGGGGACCGGGGCAACACGGTCTACGGCAACACGACGGTGACCAACGGCAACTGGCCCTCCGGCGCGCAGACCGTGATGACCAACGCCGGCCCGCAGGGCACCGGTGGCCCGACGGGTGGTCCGACCACGCCGCCGCCGTCCGGTACGCAGCGGATCGTGGGTGGCCAGTCCGGCCGCTGCGTCGAGGTGCCGAACTCGTCCACCACCAACGGCACCCAGACCCAGCTGTGGGACTGCAACGGCGCCGCCGGCCAGTCCTGGACCTACACCTCGGGCAAGCAGTTGCAGGTGTACGGCAACAAGTGTCTGGATGCGAACGGCAAGGGCACGACCAACGGCACCACGGTGATCATCTGGGACTGCAACGGTGGCACCAACCAGCAGTGGAACGTCAACTCCAACGGCACGATCACCGGTCAGCAGTCCGGCCTGTGCCTGGACGCGAACGGTGCGGGTACGGCCAACGGGACGAAGCTGATCCTGTGGTCCTGCAGCGGTGGTGCCAACCAGCAGTGGAGCCTGCGCAGCTGATCCGACCAGGCCGGCCGGGACTCGGCGGACGGGGATGGAACCGTTACTCGCCCCAGGTTCCATCCCCGTACCCCGAGGGCTGGCCGGCGTTCGGGCCGCGCAGGTCCACCGGAACAGGCGCCAGCGGTCAGACCTGGAGGGTGTCCTGACCGCTGGCGCCGTCGACGCGGTACCCGGTACCGCGCCGGCCACACCGTCCGGAACGCGTCGAGGAGCTTCGGCACCCGTTCGGCGTTCCGGGCGGTGCGGCAGGTTACGGCTGGCCGACGAAGTTGACCGTCACCGTCGCGTTACGGGCGGTCGAACTGGTCGGCCGGGGAACGAACGTCGCCGTGCCGGTGCCGTAACAGGGCAGGGTGAGCGTTTCCGGGATCTCCGCGCCCACCGCCCACAGCCGTAGCGTGATCGGGGCGAGCACGCTCGTCGCCGGGCTGAAGTACACCTCGATCGAGGTGCCGGCGCTGCCGGTGTAGCCGGGCCGGCTGACGACGGGGTCGGTCACCGGAAGCACCTTGACGTACTGGCCGGGTAGCGGGTGGCCGGTCCTGCCCGGTGACACCGGGCCGAGGCAACCCATCTTGATGGTGGCCTGGGCGGTCTCGTTGTTGACCAGACCCACGAAGGCGATGTTCGGACTGATGGGGGCGGGGTCGACGATGGGGCCGGCGGAGGCCGGTGTCGGCGCCGCGAGCAGCGCCGCGGCCGCGGCCATCGGCAGGCACCAGGAGCGCAACTTGTGGGGCACGGTTCCCTCCATTGCGGGGCGGGCGCCGACCGCGGCGCCCGGGTGGTCGGTCACCAGAACCGTAGGACTTTACATAGACGCTAGTCAATCAATTGAACGCCGGTGGATCCACCACGACGGGTGGTGCGGCTCGACCGGGAGGCCGCCGGGGTCAGTCGTCCGTGGCGAAGATGCGCTGCTGGATGCCCCTGCGGTAGTCCTCCAGGGTGTTGTCCACGTGGGTGGCCGCGGCCTGGGCGGCGGCCTCCGGATCGCCGGCCCGGATCGCCTGGTAGATGGCGTCGTGCTCCTCGACGGCCTTGGCGGTGTGCCCGCCCACCGATCCGCGCAGTCCGATGATGTTGGACTGGCTCTGCAGCCGGCGGGACTCCCGCACGGCGACCTCGAGGAACATGTTGTGCGAAGCGGTCGCGACGCAGGTGTGGAAGGCGTCGTCGCCGGCGTTGAACAGGTCCTCCTGCCCGGTCTCGAACCCCTGCCGGCAGGTCTCGGCCGCCTTCTCGATGGCGCCCAGCTCGACCGGCGTCGCACGGCGGGCTGCCAGCCGGCTGGTCTCCATCTCCTGAACGCGACGGAACTCGAAGAGCATGTAGACGTGGTCCAGGTCGGTGGGCAGGAAGAAGGACGCCCATCGGCCGGTGCCCAACATCCCCTCGTCGTCGGCGACGTAGAGGCCGCGGCCCTTCTGGGCGCGGACCCGACCGAGCGCGGAGAGGATCTTGACCGCCTCCCGGACCACCGTCCGGCTGCTGCCCAACTGTCGGGCGAGCTCGTTCTCGGTGGGCATCCGGTCGCCGGGCTGCAGGCGTAACCGGGCGATCAGTTCCAGCACCTGTTCGGCGGCCACCTCGTAGCCCGGCCGGTATCCGCCATCCGGGCGCCGGGTCTCGATCACGGTTATTCCCCCTCGCGTTCGCTGAGCAGAGTATGACTTATGGCGAGAGCCCGGCACCAGCCGTAGCCGCTCGTCACCGACAGTCTGCTTGGTAAGAGTCCGCCGTCTGGACTCCCTCGGGGGGCGAGGTTCAAATAGGTAGGCTTAAGGTCTTGACGGATCTCGTTAATCGGGCCGTAATTGGTACCTAACCTCCGACCCTCCCTTCCTGACGGGCCGTTCACCGGCTGAACCCGGAGCCGGTGAGAGGCGCGTCCATCCACCCCCGGTCGTGCCGGCCCGGTCGTGCCGGCATGTTCCTTCGTCGGCTCCGCAACCCATCCCTCGTGGCGCCACTCGCGGCTCCGCGACGTTCATTGGAGAACTACGTTGAGCGATCGGAACCTATTATCCAGATCCAACCGGCGCCTGGGCAGCCGGCACTTGACCCTGGGCGGCGTGGCGGTGGCGCTGGCCGTACTCCTCGCCGGTTGTGGCGGCGGGAGCGGCAGCGGCGGCGGCACCACCGACAAGGACGGCTTCAAGCAGGTCAAGCAGGTCGACGACGGCAAGCTGGTGGTCTGGGTCGACTCCACCCGGGAGACCGCGGCCAAGCTGTACCAGCAGCAGCACCCCGAGCTGAAGATGGACATCGTCAGCTACGACGGGGACGCGAACGGCTCCAACTACCTGCAGACCAAGGTGCAGCTGTTCAACCGGACCGGCAAGGGCTGGCCGGACGTGGTGTTCAGCACGCAGACCAACGAGACGTCCTGGGCCGCCGGTCCCGGGCTGGACTTCGCGGCCCCGCTGAACAAGGGTCTCATCCCACAGTCCACCCTGGACCAGTTCACCAAGGGCGCGATGGACGTCTGCACGGTGGACGGCACCATGTACTGCCTGCGTAACGACCTCGCCCAGGTGGTGCTCTGGTACAACCAGAAGCTGATGGGTGAGTTCGGCTACCAGCTGCCCAAGACCTGGGAGGAGTTCCAGACCCTCGGCGAGCGGGTGGCCAGGGAACACCCCGGGTACACCGTCGGTGACGTGGGCGACGGCTTCGCGCCGCTGATCTACCTGTGGGCCAGCAAGTGCCCGGCCAACCAGGTCACCGGGGCCAAGGCCATCACGGTGAACACCAGCGACCCGCACTGCACCAAGATGGTGACCCTGCTGGACAAGCTGATCCAGGCCAAGGCGATCTCCGCGACCGGCGGCGTGTTCTCGGCCGACTACCTGAAGAACCGGGCCAGCAAGGTGCTGATGATGCCGGGACCGGCATGGTACGGCGGGGCGCTGTTCCAGGGCACCTTCAAGACGCCGGCCGGGCAGATCGCGGCCGCGCCCGCGCTCCAGTGGGGCGACGATCCGACCCCGGCCACCGGCAACGTCGGCGGCGGCACCTGGCTGCTGTCCACCCACTCCGCGCGGCTCAAGGCGGCCACCGACTTCCTGGTCTGGGTCACCACCTCGGATGACTACCAGGGCAAGCAGGCACCCGGCTTCCCGGCGTACGCGCCCGCCGCGAAGACCTGGCTGGCCGGACAGAAGCAGGGCGGCTACTTCGCCAACGACGTGACGGGGCCGCTCACCGAGGCCGCTCCGATCGTCTGGTCCGGCTGGGGCGCCCCGCAGTTCAGCCAGGAGGCCGTCTGGGCCGCCACGGTGTCGCCGGGCCTCAACTCCGGCAAGACCATCACCTCGATGCTGCCGGCCTGGCAGCAGGCCATCGAACAGCACGCCAAGGCCAACGGCTACACGGTCAGCACGTCGTGACCGCACCCGACACCGTTGTTCCCGCCGGGGCCCGCGTTCGCGGGCCCCGGGCCGGGGCGTCCGGCCCGGCCCGGCCGCGCCGCCGGCGCCGCAGCTTGGCGGGGTACGCCTTCGTCGCCGGGTACGTCGTTCTGCTCGCCGCGTACGGGATCGGCCCCACCCTGTACTCGATATACCTGGCGCTGACCGACGTCGACGGCCGGTTCGCCGGACTGACCAACTTCACCCAGATCGCCGAGGACTTCCGCTACACCCCGGCGATCGGGCACGTCGCCGCGTACCTCGCGGCGTGGATGCTGTCGCTGGTGATCATTGTGGTCGGCCTGGCGCTGATGCTGCACCACATCGCGGCCCGGGGGACCAGCCGGGTCCTGCGCTTCGTGTACTACATCCCGGGCGCCCTCGCCGGGGCGGCCAGCGTGCTGGTCTGGCTGTTCATGCTCGACCCGACCACCAGCCCGGTCGGCTTCCTGCTGCGCTGGATCGGGTACGACACCTTCGGCCAGGTGATCGCGCCCGGCCATCTGCCGGTGCTGTTCGCGATCATCGCGTTCTGGACCGGGGCCGGCGGCTGGATCGTGGTGCTGCACGGCGCGCTGAACAACATCTCCGTCGACATCCTCGACGCGGCCCGCATCGACGGCGCCAACGGATGGCAGGTGGCCCGGCGCATCCAACTGCCGCTGCTGCGCAAGTGGATCGCGTACATGCTGATCCTCGCCTTCGCCGGCGGCACGCAACTGTTCGTCGAGCCGCAACTCATCTCCCAGGCCAGTCTGGGCGTGGCGGGGCGGGACTTCTCGCTCAACCAGCTCTCGTACACGTTCGCGTTCCAGATGAACAACGTCAACGGCGCCGCCGCGCTGTCCGTGGAGTTGCTGGTCGTCAGCCTGGTCGCGGCCACCCTGTTCGTCTCCAGATCGAGGCTGTTCCATGCCGACTGAATCCACGTCCCGGCTGTCCGCGCCGGTCGCACCGGTGCCCCAGGCGAGCCCGGCCGGGCGGTCCCGACCGGCCCGCACCCGTCGCCGGGCGCCCAACCCGCTGAACGCGGTGGTCCTCGGGCTGTTCGCCCTGTTCTTCGGGATCCCGGTGGTGTGGCTGCTGCTGGCCGCCACCAAGACCGAGGACCAGCTGGCCCGTGGCCACCCGCTGTCGGTCGGCTCCCTGGGTGGTCTGGTGGACAACTGGCACGCCCTGCTGGCGTACCAGGACCGGGCCATGCTGACCTGGCTGGGCAACTCGGCGCTGTACGCGTTCGGCGCGTTGGTGGTCACCCTGCTGGTCAGCATCCCGGCGGGTTACGCGCTGGCGATGACCCGGTTCGCCGGCCGGCACGCGCTGCTGGTCGTGACGCTGGTCGTCATGCTGATGCCCAACTCCACCCTGGTGCTGCCGATCTTCCTGGAGACCAACGCGTTCCACCTGATCGGCTCGGTGTGGTCGATCATCCTGCCGTTCTCGCTGTACCCGTTCGGGGTGTACCTGACGTACATCTACTTCAACACCAGCGTGCCGCCCGAGCTGCTGGCGGCGGCCCGGATCGACGGCTGCGGCGAGTACAGCGTCTTCACCCGGGTGGCGCTGCCGCTGGCGAAGCCCGTGGTGGCGCTGGTCGGGTTCTTCAGTTTCGTGGGCAACTGGACCAACTTCTTCCTGCCCTACGTGATGTTGCCCGAGGACCACCAGTTCCCGGTCCAGGTCGGCCTCAGCTCGCTGCTGCTCAGTGTGCCGTCGTTCAACCCGACGGTCGGCAACGGCCTGCGGGTCGAGCGTCCGGTGCTCGCGCTGGCAACGTTGCTGGCGATCACCCCCGTCCTCCTGGTGTTCCTCTTCTCCCAGCGGTACCTCATCTCCGGGATGACGGCCGGCGCCGTCAAGGACTGACGTACCAGCAGAAACGGAGACCGTCCCAGATGACCAGCTCAGCCACCGCCGGCGCGGGTACCACCCGCGGCGGCGGCATCCCCACGCTGACCGCCACCGTACCGGTGTTGGAGCCGCCCGCCTGGGCGGTCGCGCAGCGGCACCTGTTCGACCTGCTCGACCACGCCTGGCGCCGGTTCACGGACCAGTACACCGAGCCCGACGGCGCGCTGCGCTACCGCCAGGGCCTGTCCTCGCGGGACGGTTGCGACGACTTCTACGAGCCGTTCTTCAACTGGCCCCAGCTGTACCTGCTGGGCGGGTCCGACGACCTGCTGGCCGCCAGCGAGCGGCACTGGCACGGGGTGACCCGGCAGCTGACCGACCTCGACATGCTGCGGGACGAGTACGAGCGCGGGTACGACTGGTTCCACCAGGGCGAAGCCATGCTCATGCTGTACTTCCTCTGCATGGCCGCGCCCGACCGCTGGCGCGAGCGCGCGGTCCGGTTCGCCGAGCTGTACGTGGATCCGGCCCGGGGCAACTACGACCCGGACCGGCGGATCATCACCCGGGCCCACAACGGCAGCGACCCCGACCGGGTCGGCCTGTTCGACGGCGACTGGTACCCCTGGCTGCCCCAGGAGGAGCGGTCGTACGGGTTCCCGCTGGACTGGCTGCTGCCCCCGGGCGCCAGCCCGGCCCGGGACCAGGATCCGCGGCTCGGCGCGGAGATGGCCCGGCGGATCGGCGAGGGCGACACCGCGATGAACCTCGCGGCGGCCGGGCTGGTGCTCAACGCGCTGATCCTCACCGGCGACGACCGGTACCGCCGGTGGATCCTGGAGTACGTCGGCGCGTGGCGCGAGCGTACCGAGGCGAACGGCGGCATCGTCCCGGACAACGTGGGCCGGGACGGCGTCGTCGGCAGTCAGCTCGACGGCCGGTGGTACGGCGGACACTACGGCTGGACCTGGCCGCACGGCCTCTACAGCGTCGGCCAGGCGGCCCTGGTCGGCGCGCTGGCCGCGGCGGTCGCCAGCGACGACCACGGCTACCTGGACCTCGTGCGCTCCACCCTGGACGCCGTGATCGCCCAGGGCCGGGTGATGCGCTACCGCGACGCGGACTCCAGCACGCCGCTGCGGGGCAACGCCCACCTCGGGCCGGACGTCGACACCCCGACGCTGCTGCTGCCGTTCCGGTACAGCGACCGTGGCTGGTTCGACTTCAACCCGGTCCAGACCAGCGTACCGATGGCGGTGTGGTTCCACACCGGGGCACCGGAGGACCAGGCCCGGCTCGACCGGCTGCGGGCGGCCTCCGGCTACGACTGGCGGACCGTGCGGGCCTTCCGGGACAAGGAGGAGGCCGGCCACGAGGAACCCTGGTACGCCTACCTGCGGGGCGACAACCCGCAGTACCCGGAGCGCGTCCTGGCCATGGCGCAGGGCCAGGTACGTCGCCGGCTGGCCCTCATCGAGCGGTTCCCCGGGCAGGACGTCCCGGAGGAGGACATCCACCTGTGGCAGCAGACCAACCCGGTGGTCACCGAGGCCCTCACGCAGCTCACCTGGGGCGGGCCGCAGGTCGTCTACAACGGCGGTCTGGCCCAGGCCCGGCTGCGCTACTACGACGCCGACGCGCGGCGGCCCGGCCTGCCGCCCTCGGTCGCCGCGCTGGTGTCCCGGATCGATCCGGCGGAGACCGTGGTGGACCTGGTGAACCTCGACCCGACCGGCCGCCGCCGGCTGATCGTGCAGGCCGGTGCCTTCGCCGAGCACACCATCCGGTCCGTCCGGCACACCGCGGCGGTCGACCCGGACTGGTCGGGGAGCTTCTACGCGTACGTGCACCAGCCGATCACCGTCACCACCCGGCGGATCGACTGCGCCGGACCGTGGCTCGCGGTCGACCTGCCGCCCAGCTCGACCATCCGGCTGACGCTGGAGCTGGATCCGAACTCCCGGCCGCCGAGCTACGCCACGCCGTTCACCGACTGAGCGGAGGTCGGGATCCGCCCGGCGACGGTGGGACGGACAGTTCCCGGTAACCCGCGGCGATCCCGGCCATCCCACGGCTCAGGTCGACCGCGCGCATCCCGGCGTAGCCGACCACGAGCGCCGGCGGTCGGTCGTCGTCCCGCAGCGCGTAGTAGCGGCCGCCGCGGACCAGCACCGAGCGGCGCCGGGCGGCCCGTACCAGGGCCTCCTCGGCGTACCGGCGGGGCAGCAAGAGGTACCCCTGGAGTCCTCCGTCGCCGCCCAGCAGGGTGGTGCCGGGCAGGTGCCGGGCGGCGAACTGGCGCACCGTCTGGTGGCGCTTCTGCACCTCCGCGCGCAGCCGCCGCAGGTGGCGGTCGAGGGCGCCGACGTCGATCAGCCGGGCGAGGGTGAGCTGCTCCAGCCCGGAGCAGCCGATGTCCCAGCCCGCCCGGACCCGCTCGATCGGCGTGGCCAGCGCCGGGGGTGTGACCAGCCAGCCGAGGCGCAGCGCCGGGGCCAGCACCTTGCTCACGCTGCCCGCGTAGACGACCCGGTCCGGGGCCAGACTCTGCACCGCCGGCAGCCGGTGCGCCGGGGCCACGAAGGCGGAGTTGAAGTCGTCCTCGACGATGTAGCCGTCCACCGAGCGGGCCCAGCCGACAAGCTGCGCCCGGCGGGCGGCGCTGAGCCGTGCGCCGGTCGGGAACTGGCTGGCCGGCGTGGTGAGTACGGCCCGGACACCGCTGCCGGCCAGCTCGTCGGCCCGGATGCCGTCGCCGTCGACGGAGATCGGCACCGGCCGCAGCCCGGCGTCGGTGATGAACTCCCATTCGCCCGGGTGTCCCGGATCCTCCACCCCCAGCGCGTCGTGACCCAGTTCGCGCAGCACCCGGCAGAGCAGCGCCAGCCCCTGTGCGAACCCGGAGGTGACCATCAACTGCTCCGGCCGGGCCCGTACCCCGCGCACCCGGCCGAGATAACCGGCGAGGGTGTGCCGGACCACCGGCAGACCGGCCGGTGGGGCGTACCCCAGCTCCCGCTGGCCGGCGGAGTTGACGACCGAGGCGGCGCAGCGGAGCCAGTCCTGGCGGGGGAAGCTGGCGACGTCGGAGCCACCGGCCCGCAGGTCCCACACCTCGGCGGCGGCCGTGCGGTCGTCCGGGTGCAGCGCCGAGCCGATCTCGGTGGGCGCCGAGGCCGCCACGGCGGTGCCCGAACCGCGGCGGGAGACGAGGTACCCTTCGGCGCACAGCTGCTCGTACGCCTCGACCACGACGCTGCGGGACACCCCGAGGTCGGTGGCGAGTTGACGGCTCGACGGCACCCGGATGCCGGGGCGCAGCACCCCCTGCTCGATCTGCCGCCGCAGCGCGTTGCGGAGCCGGGCGGCGAGGGTTTCGCGCGTCGCCGTGTCGATCGGCAGGTTGAGATGCCAGACCAAGTGGTCCCCTCCCCGGACATCGAAGTGGTATGGACAGCGCGCCGCGCACTTGGTGAAAGTGTTCCCGGGCCCGCGATCATCCGGCGACGATGAGTGACATCGTCCCGGTCCCGTCCACGGAGGGGCGCGATCGGCGCCGTCCGGTGCCGGCAGACGCGGCGCCTGGGCCCGCCGTGCTGTGGGCCCGCTGACGGGGAGGGGCCCGGTTCGTTGCTTCACGCGGCCTGACCGGCGCCAACGAGGGTGCCGGGACCCGGGCTGGTCGGAGGGGGTTCCACAGTGTCCTCATTGTCTGCCGGCGTGGTACCGGCCCTAACCGGTTCCCATCCCTTGGCGGGGGCACGTACGCCACTGTCGGCCAGCATCCCGGTCACCGTGACCTCGACCCCGTTGCCGGCGATGGATCCGCTGTCGCTCTACACCGCGCTGTCCGAGCGCCACCCGCCGGACGACCGCTACCTGTTCGAAAGCCCCGACGGCCCGGCCCGGGACCGGCACGCGGCGCTGGTGGGCTGGGGACGCCTCGCCGAACTGCGGTTCATCGCCGACCGGCTCGAACTGACCGCCGACGGCCCGCTCGGGGCGGCGCTGGCCGCCGTCGTCACGGCACTGCTCGGCGAACCGACGGACAGCCGGCCCGGCCGGCGGGCCTGGCAGGTGCCGGGACCGGTCGAACTGTGGGCCACCGTGCGGGCCGTGCAGCGGTCGTTCACCGTCGAGACCGAGGTGTCCACCGACGCCTTCGCCTTCGGGTTCCTCACCACCCTGGCCTACGAGGCCGCGCGGGACATGGACGAGCTCGCCATCGACCGGGCGGTCGACGACATCCCCCGCTGCACGCTCGCGCTGTTCCGGCACGCCGTGTGGTGGGACCTGCGGGCCGGCACCGTCCACCTGCTGACCAGCACCGGGCCGCAGCTGCCGGACGAGGCGCCGCCCCCGATCGCGGAGCTGGTCGCCGAACTGCCCGAACGGCACCGGGAGCTGCCGGCCGCGCCGCGACCCGCGGTGGTCCGCGACAACCTGGACGCCGAGACGTTCGCCGCCCGGGTGAAGCAGTGCCTGCGGCACATCGAGGTCGGGGACAGCTACCAGATCCAGATCGGCCACCGGATCGAGGTCGAGACCGATCTCACCCCGCTCCAGGTCTACCAACGGCTGCGGCACCGCAACCCGTCGCCGTACATGTACCTGACGCCCTGGGCCGGGCGGAGCGTGATCGGGGCCAGCCCCGAACTGTTCCTGCGGATCGAGGGCGGTCGGGTGGTGATGCGCCCGATCGCCGGCACCGCGCCCCGGGCCGCCGACCCGAAGACCGACCGGCAGCGGGTGCGGGAGCTGCTGACCAGCGAAAAGGAGCGGGCCGAACACGTCATGCTCGTCGACCTGTGCCGCAACGACATCGGCCGGGTCTGCGAACCGGGGACGCTGTCGGTCGACACGATGCTGGTCGCCGAGCCGTTCACCTACGTACACCACCTGGTCTCCACCGTCTCGGGCCGGCTGGCCGACACCGCCGACGTGTGGGCGGCGATCTGCGCGGCCTTCCCGGCGGGCACCATGACCGGGGCGCCCAAGCTGCGGGCCATGGAGATCATCGACGGGTTGGAGGACGAACCCCGCGGCGTGTACGCCGGGTCGGTCGGCCTGGTCGACGTGCGCGGGTTCGCGGTTCTCGCGCTGTGCATCCGCACCGCCGTCCACGACGGCCGGCGGTACCGCACCCAGGCCTGCGCCGGGGTGGTCGCGGACTCCGTCGCGGCGGCCGAGTGGCGGGAGACGCTGGCCAAGATGAGCGCCACCTACTGGGCGCTCACCGGCGAGGAACTGCTGCCGTGAGGGTCCTGCTGGTGGACGCCTACGACAGCTTCACCCACATCATCGACCAGTACCTGCGCACCCTCGGCGCGCGTACCACGGTGGTCCGTTCCCGGTCCCGTACCGAAGCCGAGCTGGTCGCCCTCGAACCGGACGCGGTGGTCCTCGGTCCCGGGCCGGGGCACCCCGCCGAGTCCGGGCACGTCGAACTCGTCCACGCCTTCGCCGGCACGGTGCCGCTGCTCGGCGTCTGCCTGGGTCACCAGGCCATCGGGCTGGCCTTCGGCGGGACGGTCGCGGTCGCCCGGCACCTGATGCACGGCAAGACCAGCGGGATCGAGCACGACGGCGCGGGGGTCTACCTCGGTGCGGCGGTGCCGCTGACCGTCACCCGGTACCACTCGCTGATCATCGCGGATCCGGTGCCGGCCCCGCTGACGGTCACCGCGCGGTCGTCCGACGACGGCTACGTGATGGGGGTCCGACACCCCCTTCTCGCCGTCGAGGGGGTCCAGTTCCATCCCGAGAGCGTGATGACCGACGACGGGTTGCGGCTGTTCGACAACTTCCTGCGCGGCGCGTCGGCGGCACCGACCGCCGGGCGGCGGGACCGACCCGCCCGGTGATTGGCCTCACCGGACGATGCGGAATTGGCCACAACGGGCAGCCCTCCCGGTGCCTACGGTCGAGTCGACCACTCTGGCCCGAGCCCACCGAGGACCACGATGACCCAGCCCAGTCCCGGCACCGACACCCTGACCGTGCGCATCGACGATCGGGTGTTGGCCGCCGTGCCGGACTACGTCCTCGGCCTGATCGCCGTCCCGATGCTGGAGGTCACACCGGGACACCCGAGCGTCACAGCCCGGCTCACCGCCGCCGAGGACGCGCTGCGCGCGGCGGGTCTGGACCGGGCCGGCGTGGCCGAACTGCCGGGCATCGCGGCGTGGCGGGCGGCGTACCGGTCGGTGGGGGTCAACCCCAACCGGTTCCCGTGCGCCGCCGAGGCGATCAGCCGGCGGGTGGCCAAGGGGGACCGGTTGCCCCGGATCAACACCCTGGTCGACCTCTGCAACGCGGTATCGCTCGGCTCGGGACTGCCGGTCGCCTCCTGCGCGGTCGACGGGATCACCGAACTGACGGTGCGGCCGGCCGACGGCACGGAGACCTACCTGCCGCTCGGCGCGCCCGACGCCCCGGAGCGACCCGAGCCGGGTGAGGTGGTCTACGCGGACGTCGAGGGTCGGGCCCACTCCCGGCGGTGGAACTGGCGGCAGGGCCACCTGATGCGTACCGATCTCGGCCGGCACCGCCTGCTGCTGACCGTCGAGGCCGCGCACCCCGACGGCCGGTCGGCCGTGCGGGACGCCCTGGCCCGGCTGGTCACCGTCCTCGACGAACTGACCGAGCCGACATCCCGGGCCGACCGCCGGCAGGCGGTGCTCGACGCCGCCACCACCAGCGCCGTCCTGCCCGCCGGCGACCCGCGCGCTGTCCTGCCCGCCGGTGGCGTGCCGCTGCACCCCGCCGGCAGTCGGGCGGAGGGCGTGCGATGAGCCGCGCCATCCTGGTCGTCTACCGGCCGGCGGCCGGCCGCTACGCCGCCCAGTTCCGCAGCGTCGTCGCGGCGGCCGGCGAGTCGGGGGTGGCCACCGTGGTGCTGCTGCCGACCGGCCAGCCGGCGCCCGAGGCGGGCGGCCTGCCCTGCTACCACGCCGACCTCGACGACCGGGAGTCCGTCCGCGACGTGGTGACGCGGATCGTGGCCGAGCACCCGGTGGAACGGATCTTCCCGCTCTTCGAGGGCGACGTGCTGACCGCCGCGTTCTGCCGGCGGGACCACGACATCCCCGGCCTCGACCCGGACCAGGCACTGACCTTCCGGGACAAGAACGTGATGCACCGCCGGGCCGTCGAGCTGGGGCTGCCGGTCGCCCGCTCGTGCCGTCCGGACACCATGGGCGCGGTCGCCGAGTTCGCCACCGAGGTCGGCTGGCCGGTGGTGATCAAGCCCTACGCCGGCTGGGCCTGTGGCGACACCCACCGGGTCGATTCGATCGCGGACCTGGCCCGGGTCTGGCCGCTGGTGGCCGACCAACGGCACGACTACCGGGTCGAGGAGTACGTGCGGGGTGCCGAGTACCACGTCGACTCGCTGATGCGCGACGGTCAGGTGGTCTTCGAGCAACTGTCCCGGTACACGTACTCCATCCTGGAGTTCCGCGACGAACCCGGCGGCACCATCTCCCGCAAGCACGGTCTCAGCCCGGCCGAACGCCGGATCCTGGCCGCCAACGCCACGGTGCTGGCCGGGTTCGGGATGCGTACCGGGGTCGCGCACGTGGAGTTCTTCCTCACCGAGGACGGCGAGGTGGTGTTCGGCGAGGCGGGCGCCCGGGCCGGCGGCGGCTCGATCGTGCCGGCGATCCAGGCGGGTCGGGGCATCAACCTGGCCGGGGAGTGGTGCCGGCTGGAACTCGACCCCGGCCACGTCACCGCCGCGCCGCTGGGCCCGGAGATCGGCACCGAGTACCTCACCTGCGCCCGGTACGGCCGGATCACCGCGATCACCGGCGCCGACGAACTGCGCACCCTCGAATCGGTGCTCGACGCGGACGTGTGGAAGGGGGTCGGTGACGTGCTCGCCCCGCCCACCGCCTCCAACGACGTCCTGGGCTGGTACGTCTGCGCGGGGCGCGACTTCGAGGACGTACGGGCCCGGTTCAAGACCATCCGGGACGCCTTCGAGGTACGCACCGAGCCGGTGGGGGACACGCCATGTGGCTGACCCGGTTCCGCGCGTTGCCGCGGCCGCTGCGGATGCTGGTGCTGGCCTCCTTCATCAACCGGGCCGGCACGTTCGTCTTTCCGCTGCTGGCGGTCTACCTGGTGCAGAGCCGGCACCTGGGCGTCGGCCAGGTGGGCGCGCTGATCTCGGTGGGCAGCACCGGCCTGCTCGTGGGCAGCCTGCTCAGCGGTCCGGTCTGCGGTCGGGCCGGCCGCCGCGCCGCGCTGACCACCAGCCTGCTGCTCAACGCGGCCGGCTACCTCGGTCTCGCCACGCTCGACGGTCCACCCTGGACGTACGCGGGGTGGCTGTTCGTGGCGCTGGTCGGGATGGGGATGTTCGCCCCGGCGGCCAACACGCTGATCGCCGACCTCGCCGAGCCGGACGACCGGCCGTTCGCGTACACGGTCAGTTACATCGCCAACAACCTCGGGATGGGCATCGGCCCGCTGCTCGGCGGCGTGGTGGCGGCGTACTCGTACCGGTTGATGTTCGCCGGTGACATCCTGCTCGGGCTGCTCGCGGCCGTCACCATCCGGCTGAACGTACCGGCGGACACCCGGCGCGATCCGACGGTCGCGGGCACCGACGGCACCCGGCGGGCCGCGCTGCTGCGGGACCTGGACGTCGCCGTGCTGGTGCTGATCTCGTTCTGCTACGTGGCACCGCTGATCGGCCTGGAGTACTCGCTGCCGCTGGCCGTCACCACCGTGCTGCACGCCTCGGTGGCGGTGGTGGGCGCGGTCTACACGATCAACAGCCTGGTCGTGGTCACCGTCGGCATGCTGATCGAGAAGCGGATCCGGGCGTACCGGACCCGCACCCTGCTGGTGGTCGCGGGACTGCTCTGGAGCACCGGCATGGCCATCCTGTTCTTCGGCTTCTCGCTGGCCGCCGTGCTGCTGTCCACGGTGGTCTGGACCGTCGGCGAGATCATCGCCTCGGTGGTGGTGCCCACGTACATCGCCGATCAGGTGCCGGAACACCGGGTCGGCGGCTTCATGGCCCTCAACGGCTTCGTGCTCAGCTCCGCCCGGCTGATCGTGCCGATGGGCCTCGGCTTCGTCTGGCAGACCAACGGGCACCGCCCGGTCCTCCTGCTTCTCCTGCTGACCCCGGTGGTCGGCGCGGTCGCGTTCGCGGTGCTGCGGGTGCGACCGACCACCCGGTCCGTGCCGATGCCCGCCGAACCGGCCATCGCCCCACCCTGATCCGCCACCCCTACCGGAAGAGGCCATGACCGCCACCAAGTTCGTCCTACCCGAGAAGGACCTTCCGACCACCTGGTACAACGTGGTCCCCGACCTGCCCAAGGGACTGCCGCCGATGCTGCACCCCGGCACCCGGGAACCGATCACCGAGGCCGATCTCGAACCGCTGTTCGCGGCCGGCCTGATCGCCCAGGAGTTCTCCACCGAGCGCGACGTGGAGATCCCCGGCCAGGTGCTGGACATCTACCGGCAGTGGCGGCCCAGCCCGCTGGTCCGGGCCCGCCGCCTGGAGCAGAGCCTGGGTACGCCGGCCCGGATCTACTACAAGTACGAGGGGGTGAGCCCGGCCGGCAGCCACAAGCCGAACACCGCCGTCCCGCAGGCCTACTACAGCCGGCAGGACGGGGTGCGTCGCCTGACCACGGAGACCGGCGCCGGCCAGTGGGGCAGCTCGCTGTCGATGGCGTGCGCGTACTTCGGCGTCGAGTGCGAGGTCTACATGGTGCGGATCAGCTACGACCAGAAGCCGTACCGGCGGGCCCTGATGCAGACGTACGGCGCGTTCGTGACCGCGAGCCCGAGCGACCGCACCGAGGCCGGGCGGGCGGCGCTCGCCGCCGATCCGGACTCCACCGGAAGCCTCGGACTGGCCATCTCCGAGGCGGTCGAGGCGGCCGCGCGCAGCGGCGGTGCGGCCAAGTACGCCCTTGGTTCGGTCCTCAACCTGGTGCTCATGCACCAGACGATCATCGGCCAGGAGGCACTGCTCCAGCTCGAACAGGCCGAGGACTACCCGGACATCGTGATCGGGGCGGCCGGCGGCGGCTCCAACTTCGCCGGACTGGCCCTGCCGATCCTGCGCCGGCAGTTCGCCGGCGGTCCGACGGTCCGGTTCATCGCGGCCGAGCCGGCCTCCTGCCCGTCCCTGACCCAGGGCCGGTACGACTACGACTTCGGGGACAGCGTCGGCCTCACCCCGCTGGCCAAGATGCACACCCTCGGCCACGATTTCCGGCCGCCCGCCATCCACGCGGGCGGGCTGCGCTACCACGGCATGGCACCGATCATCAGCGCGCTGAAGGACCTCGACCTGATCGAGGCGCGGGCGGTCCCACAGACCTCGTGCTTCGAGGCCGGCGTGCTCTTCGCCCGCACCGAGGGAGTGGTGCCGGCGCCGGAGTCCACCCACGCCATCCGGGTGGCGGTGGACGAGGCGCTGCACTGCCGGGAGACGGGCGAGTCGAAGGCGATCGTCTTCTCGCTCTCCGGGCACGGCCACTTCGACATGCAGGCGTACACCGACTACTTCGCCGGGGCGCTGACGGACTGATCCACGGGCGGGGCGGGCCGGAACGCCCGTGACCACCCGCCGAGCGATGGGGGTGCTCTTGCACAGCGAATCCGCGACCATCCTGGTCATCAACGGATCCGAGCGGGCCGGTGGCAACACCGACGTCGCCGTCGAGTACGCCGGCCGCCTGATCGCGGACCGTGGGGCGACGGCGCGGACGATCCGGCTGCGCGACCACCGGATCGTCCCGTGCGGCCCGTGCGGTGACTGCAACGGCCGGACCCTGCCCTGCCAGTTGGACGACGACGTGCCGGATCTGGTGGCGCAGATGATCCGCGCCGACGGCCTGATCTACGCGGCCCCGGTACACGGGTTCGGGCTCGCCCACCTGATGCAGATCTTCATCGAGCGGGCCGGTGTCGGGTACCTGCGGTTCAACCGGCCGCTGGCCGACAAGGTCGGCGGCATCATCATCACCGGCCGCCGGTACAGCGACTCCTCCGTACACAACCAGATCGTCAACAACCTGCTGCTCAACCGGATGATCCTGGTGGGCAGCGGGTTCCCGGTCCTGTTGCGCAACGCCACCGGTAAACCCGGCCTGGTCGACGCCGAGGGCGTCGACGCGCTGGAGCGGATGGTCCACCGGATGCTCGACATGGTGCAACTGCTCAAACGCCACCAGCGTTTCACGGGCGGCCCGGTGCTGCCGCAACGGGACCACAACGAGCGCGTGCCACGGCCCCGGCGGGCCGAGACCGTACCGAACAAGGGAGACATCGAGAATGTCCACTGAACAGGCGACCGTGCCGGTCGGCATCGACTTCCCGGCCACCGAGTGGCAGCGGTGGGACAAGCCGGGGGCCGAGGGACGGGTCAAGATCGCCTACGTCGGGAAGCAGCGGCTCCGGTTGCTCGAACTGCCTCCCGGCTTCGACGAGCACCAGTGGTGCCTGCGTGGACACACTGGCTACGTCCTCCAGGGCGAGTTCACCATCCACTTCCAGGACCGCTCGGTACCCTGTCGGCCCGGCATGGGTTTCGTCATCCCGGACGGCGAGGAGCACCGGTCCCAGGGCAGCGACGCCGAACCCACAGTGGTCTTCGTGATCGACGAGGTTCCGCAGCCATGAGCGAGCACCGGTCCGATGGTTCCCCGGAGGTCGCTCCCAAGTCGGCCGGCGTGGTCGAGGGTCCCGCGCCGGTTGGTCCGGCGCCGGGGCGGGGGGGGGGGGGGTGGGGGTGTGGTGGGGGGGGCTAAGGGGGGGGGGAGGGTGGGCGAACGGGGTGGGGGGAGGAACCCATCACAC